>JBBKVZ010000445.1:0-2949 GCA_037968715.1 Pseudomonas sp. | reverse complement strand
AGAAAAAACCCGACGGCACTCCGGCGGTGCTGCACGCGCGGAGCACTGAGTTGGCCGCGTCGCAAGCCATCGAAAACATGCTGGCCGACCTCAACGACAGCTACAACGCCAAGCAAGGCAAGGCCTGGGGTTTGTTTCACCCAGAGTCCAGCGTTTATCCGTTTAGCGGCTGGCTGCAAAGCTACCTGGCTGGCGAGCAGGACTTCACCCAGTTCAGCCGCCAGGCGGTCGAGCAGCTGCAAAAGCTTATGGAGGAATCCAACCTCTCCACCGGCGGTCATGTGCTGTTTGCCCACTACCAGCAAGGCATGACCGACTACCTGTCGATCGCTCTGCTGCACCACAGTGACGGCGTGGTGGTCACCGACGCGCTGGATGTGACGGCGGCCAAACACCTGGACCTCAGCCAGTTACATTTGGCCGCGCGGATCAATATTTCCGAGTGGCAAAACAACGCCAACTCCAAGCAATACATCTCGTTTATAAAGGGCAAGAACGGCAAGAAGGTCTCGGAATACTTCCGCGACTTTATCGGCTGCCAAGAAGGCGTCGACGGCCCCGGCGAAACCCGCACGCTATTGAAGGCGTTTAGCGACTTCGTCGAAAGTGAAGACCTGCCCGAAGAGGCCGCTCGCGAGAAAACTCAGGCGTTGGTCAGCTATGCCAGCAGCCAGAGCAAAATCGGTCAGCCGGTGGGCCTGCAAGAGTTATCCGGGCTGATCGACGAACAGCGTCCGCAGGCGTTTTACGATCACATCCGCAACAAGGACTACGGCCTGTCGCCGGAGATCCCGGCAGACAAGCGCACCCTGCAGCAGTTTCAGCGTTTCACCGGGCGTGGTGAAGGGCTGTCAATCAGCTTTGAGTCGCACCTGTTAGGTTCGAAAATCGAGTTCGACGAAGCCCGCGACATGCTGATCATCCGCCAATTGCCAACCCAGCTGCGCGACCATCTCAAACGCCGCAAAGACTAATGCCCAATCGCCGCAGCGATGCCTTGTTGGACAGCTGCCTCAGTGACCCTGCCGCGCCCTTGGCGGGCAACCCGAGTGGTAACTTAGGCCTGCACAAACAGGCCTGCGCAGTGCAATTTACCCAACTCATGGCATACCTCGACGAACAGCAGCAACTGCTCTGGGCTAACCACCGCCAAGCCGTTCTGCTCTGGCTGCAAGGCCCCGACTGTTCAGGCAAAGATGGCGCGATTCGCCATGTATTTCGCGGCCTAAACCCGCAAGGGGTCGAGGTCAGTAACTTCCAGATGCCCAGCGCCAGCGAGCGCCAAGAGCACTTTCTTGCCCGCTATCGCAAGCGCCTGCCAACACCAGGCAGCATCGGCATTTTCAATCGTTGCCCCTACGAAGGTGTAGTCGGTGACCTGCGCGATGGTTTTATCGATGCACCGCAAGCCACTGCGCGCCGGCAAGAAATTGCCGACTTTGAAGACCAGCTGCGCGCTGATGGCACGGTGTTGCTCAAGGTGTATTTGCAAATTTCCCCACAAGAGCAATTTAAACGCCTGGGCAAACGCATTCGTAACCCACATAAACACTGGAAACTCAGCGCTGCTGACCTGTCTGCCCACCGCCAATTCGAGCTATTGCAAGCACAGTGGGCCCATGTACTCAGCGCCAGCCACCGCACCAACGCACCTTGGTTTGTGCTCCCAGCCGACCATAAGTGGTTACGCAATCTTCTGTTGGCCAACCTGCTGGCACGCCAGTTTGCCGTCCTGCAACAACAGTGGCCAACGCCACCTTTGCCCTTCAACTTGAGCCAGTTGCAACACGCGACCGCCAGCCACATCTGAGCAATCTACGCCGACATCGCTGCACGGCTAGGTAATTGGACTGTGCTTGTCGACGGGCGCTGTGGTGCGCTACCGTCATGAGCATGACGCTCCCCTCCTCCTAGATAAGGAAATCCGCATGTCGATTTCAAGCATCGTCACCCTCGCGATCATCGCGGCGCTGGTGCTCTATATCATCAGTATTTACAACCAGTTGGTCAGCCTGCGTAATCGCTTTCAAAATGCCTTTGCGCAAATCGAGGTGCAACTCAAGCGCCGCTATGACCTGATCCCCAATCTGGTGGAAACCGCCAAGGCCTACCTGGCCCATGAGCGCGACACCTTGGAGGCGGTGATCGCCGCCCGCAATGGCGCCGTCAGCGGCCTCAAAGCAGCCGCCGCGCAGCCGGGCAATGCGCAGAGCATGGCGCAATTGGCTGGCGCCGAAGGCCTTTTGCACAACGCCATGGGCCGACTGAATGTAACCATGGAAGCCTACCCAGACCTCAAAGCCTCAGCCAATATGCAACAACTCAGCGAAGAGCTGAGCAGCACCGAGAATAAGGTGGCGTTTGCCCGTCAGGCCTTCAATGACGCGGTAATGGAATACAACACCAGCAAGCAAAGCTTCCCTGCAGTGTTCTTCGCCGCCAGCTTTGGCCATGCCAAAGATGCCAGCCCGCTGGAGTTTGCCGACAGCGCCGCGATTCAAGCCGCGCCAAAAGTATCTTTCTAAAGCGCTTCAGCGCGGGTTTAACGATGAACTTCTTCGAACATCAGGCCCGCGCCAAGCGCAACAGCGGTCGGTTAATTTTACTGCTGGCAGTAGCTGTGATCAGCCTGGTGGCACTCACCAGCCTGACCCTGATGCTGCTCTTGCAACTGTTTGCCGATATACCGGCCTATTCAGCCGAAGCGCGTATCGGTCTCGACTGGTCGCTGGTCGGCATGATCGCCACAGTCGTGATAGCGGTGGTACTGCTCGGCAGCCTGTACAAGAGTATCCAGCTGAGCAAAGGCGGCAAGATGGTGGCCGAGCGCTTGGGTGGTCGACTGCTCAACCTCGCGCCGCAAAGCCCGGAGGAACGCCGGGTACTCAATGTAGTGGAAGAGATGGCGATTGCCTCAGGCACACCAGTGCCGTCGGTGTATCTGCTCGA
>JBBKVZ010000444.1:0-4462 GCA_037968715.1 Pseudomonas sp. | reverse complement strand
CCCGAAGCGTTGTCGCGGTTGTCTTTCCAGACCATTGTTCTCGAGGCCTCGCAGCAGAGCTATGTAAAAATAGCCGGGCTCAGCCTGTTCAATAAACTGCGCTGAGACCCTGATTGAGGTGGCTAGTCGAGGTGGCGAGTTACCCACCCGGCAACACCATGCTTGGGTCCGTGTTATGCGGGGATGACCGAGCGCTTTGCAGCAATCCACCCACGCGATGTTTTGCACAAAAGCGAAAATCGCGCTCGGCCGGTCCGTGCTGAGCCCAATATTGGCGAGTTTCAGCCACGGCTTTATGAGGGCTGCATCAAATGCAGTTCATCCACTGTGCGGCACGTTCCAGTGTCAACTGCACACCCTTTCGGTCGGTCAAGTTGGCGGCAACCCCTTCGACATGTAAGTGGGTATAGTGCCGCTGCGTCTAAAGTGAGTCGTGCTGCGCAACGTGGAGCGTTGCCTAGGCTCCTCCACCCATGCTCTATGCTCTGCGTTATACATGCGCAATCATCAGGCATGCATTTTGCTTCGACGACTTTACGCATGGAATATCGTCAGTGAATTGTCTATCCGCAGACTGCGGCATAGCGTTTATGGAAAGCCATAATAATGAAAGTAGTCATACTTGCCGGTGGGTTAGGCACTCGAATCAGTGAGGAATCCCACCTTCGACCTAAGCCAATGATCGAAATAGGTGGCAAGCCAATTATTTGGCACATTATGAAAATGTACTCACATTATGGCATCAACGATTTTGTGATTTGTCTTGGCTACAAGGGTTACGTTATCAAGGAATATTTTGCCAATTACTTTCTGCACATGTCGGATGTCACTTTCGATATGGCGGAAAACCAGATGCATATTCATGTCCGTCATGCAGAGCCGTGGCGCGTTACGCTGGTCGATACGGGCGAGCACACTGGAACCGGTGGGCGTCTGCGGCGTGTGCGGGAATATCTGGGCGATGAAACCTTCTGCTTTACCTATGGCGATGGTGTCGCCGATGTGGATATCCCGGCACTCATCGACTTCCACCGCCAGCACGGAAAGTTGGCAACAGTGACCGCCGTTCAGCCGCCCGGCCGTTACGGCGCTCTGACCGTAACTGGGCAGCAGGTCAGTGGCTTCCAAGAAAAGCCGCTGGGCGATGGTGGCTGGATAAACGGTGGTTTCTTCGTGCTTGAGCCCGGAGTCTTCGATTACATCGAAGGTGACGCCAGCACCTGGGAATATGAACCTATGCGCTTGCTGGCGGACAGGGGCGAACTAATGAGCCACCTGCATCGCGGTTTTTGGCATGCAATGGACACCTTGCGTGACCGTGTATTGCTTGAAGAACGCTGGAAGAGCGGTCAAGCGGAATGGCAACTATGGCGCTGAATTCGACATTCTGGTCGGGGCGCAGAGTCTTTATCACCGGGCATACCGGCTTTAAGGGCGGCTGGCTGGCCCTCTGGTTGCGTGAGCTAGGTGCGCAGGTTTACGGCTATGCGTTACCGCCACCTGCCACGCCTTCCCTGTGGCAGGTGGCGCAGTTGGCAGAGGTTATTCCGGGGCAGTTGGCGGACATCCGCGACGCTCAGGCACTCAGCGATGCCGTGGTCAATTTTCGTCCGGAGATCATCCTGCACTTGGCCGCTCAACCGCTGGTGCGCGAATCCTATCGCGCGCCAGCCGAAACCTACGCGGTCAACGTTATGGGTACGGTCAACTTACTCGAGGCCGCTCGCCAGTGCGACTCGCTGCGCGCTGTCGTAGTGGTGACCACTGACAAGTGCTACGAAAACCGCGAATGGCTTTGGCCTTACCGCGAGCAAGACGTCCTTGGCGGACTCGATCCGTATAGCAACAGCAAAGCGTGCATAGAGCTGCTCTGTTCGTCTTATCGCGCCTCCTTCCTGCGCAGTCGCGGTGTGGCCTTAGCCACTGCCCGCGCCGGCAACGTGTTAGGTGGCGGTGACTGGTCCGCAGAGCGGCTGATCCCCGACATTCTGCGCGCCTGGCAAGCAGGCGAATCGCTGACCCTGCGTTATCCGCAGGCGACCCGGCCCTGGCAGCACGTGCTCGAGCCGTTATACGGCTACCTGTTGCTGGCTCAGGCACTGGTCGAGCAGGGCGATACTGCGGCGTCGGCCTGGAATTTTGGTCCGGATACCCACGGTATCGCCAGTGTTGGTGAGGTCGTTGAGCATCTTGCCCAGCAGTGGCAGGGTAGTGTCGACTGGACCCTGGGGACGCAACCGCAACCACATGAAGCCGGGCTGTTGGCGCTGGACTCATCCAAGGCCCGCCAGCTATTGGGGTGGAGTCCGTGCTGGTCGCTGCCGCAAACCCTCGAACAGACCCTTGTCTGGCATCAAGCCTGGCAGGCTGGTCAAGACATGCAAGCATTCACCCGCGCGCAGATCGTCGCGTATCAAGGCGAGATTCAATGAGTGAGCAGACGGCGCAACAGTTGCGCCAACAAATTGCCGACCTAGTGGGCCGTTATGCCGAGCTGCATATGGCCCCAGAGCTCTTTGTGCCAGGTCAGAGCACGGTACCGCCTTCCGGCAAAGTGATTGGCGCCCCCGAGCTACAAGCGATGACCGAAGCAGTACTCGACGGTTGGCTGACTACCGGGCGCTTCAATGAAGCTTTCGAGAAACGTTTGGCCAATTACTTGGGACGCCGTTGCGTCCTGACTACCAACTCAGGCTCATCGGCCAACCTGCTGGCATTCTCCGCTTTGACTTCGCCGCGACTCGGTGATCGGGCGATCAAGCCGGGTGACGAGGTGATTGGTGTTGCCGCTGGCTTTCCCACCACAGTAAACCCAATTCTGCAGTTTGGTGCGGTGCCGGTCTTCGTTGATGTCGAGCTGCCCACCTACAATATCGACCCAGCGAAGATTGAGGCGGCGATCAGCTCTAAAACTAAGGCCATCATGCTTGCCCATACCCTGGGTAATCCCTTTGATCTGAGCGTGGTCCGTGCATTGTGCGATAAGTTCGGTCTGTGGCTGATCGAGGACTGCTGCGACGCCTTAGGCTCGACCTACCAGGGACGCATGGTCGGTACATTCGGTGATATTGGCACTCTCAGCTTCTACCCAGCCCATCACATCACCATGGGCGAGGGCGGGGCCGTGTTTACTAACAATCCTGCGCTCAAACGCATCATCGAATCCTTCCGCGACTGGGGGCGCGACTGCTACTGCGCACCGGGCACGGACAATACTTGCGGCCAGCGTTTTTGCCGGCAATTGGGCGAGCTACCTGAAGGTTACGACCACAAATACACGTATACCCACCTCGGCTATAACCTCAAGATCACCGACATGCAAGCCGCCTGCGCCCTGGCGCAGATGGATCGTGTTGAGGACTTTGTCATCGCCCGTAAGCGCAATTTCGCCTGGCTTAGCGAGCGCTTGGCCGGCTGCCAGGACGTGCTGATCTTGCCCCAGGCTACCCCAGGTAGCGACCCTTCTTGGTTTGGCTTTCCCATAACCCTGCGCGATGGTTGCGGCATGCGTCGCGTGGATTTATTGCGCTATCTGGACGCGCAGGGTGTCGGTACGCGCCTTCTGTTTGCCGGTAATTTGGTCCGTCAGCCCTATATGCAGGGGCGCAATTTCAGGGTTTCTGGAGAGCTGCCGGTAACCGATAAAATAATGAACGATACCTTCTGGATTGGCCTGTGGCCCGGTCTTGGAGAGGAGCATCTGGAACATGCAGTGCGTTGTTTAGAAGCTTTCTTTGGGTTACGGGTGGGCTGATGCACGCTTATATCCTTTGTGGCGGCTTCGGCACTCGCTTGCGCAGTTTTATCAACGATACGCAGAAAGCTGTGGTGGATATTCATGGTCGCCCATTCTTAGCGCTAGTGCTGAGGCAGTTGCGTGCGGCTGGAGTCACGCGTGGTGTGCTCTGCGCATATTATCGCGCCGACCAGTTGCTTGCTTTGCTTCCAGATCTAGAGGCCGAGTCCGAATTGCCCCTGCAATTGGTCGTCGAGGACAGCCCCCTAGGCACTGGTGGTGCCCTACTAAACGCACTGCGCGAAGTGCCGCCGAGCGGTCGCTATCTGGTGCTCAATGCCGATACGTACCTTGAATCGCACGCTTATCGTCTGGCTCTCGAAGCTGAGCGCGATGTAGTGGTTGGGGTGCAGGTCGAGGATCGTTCGCGCTATGGCAGCCTGCAGTGTTCTGCGCAGGGCGAAGTTCTCGGTCTTGCGGAAAAGGGCCCAGCGGGGAGCGGCTGGGTGAATGCAGGTGTTTACGGTTTTACCCCGAGTGCATTGGCCGACGTGGCTGTGACACCGGCATCTATGGAGCATGATTTGTTGCCGGGTCTGATCGCCCGGCACAATTTGTTCGTGTGTGAGTACAGCGGGGCATTTGTGGACATTGGCACTCCTGACTCTTTGGATACGTTCAAATCCGATTTTTCTGGGAGCGCCTCACGATGAGCCAGTTGGTCGA
>JBBKVZ010000443.1:0-7371 GCA_037968715.1 Pseudomonas sp. | reverse complement strand
GGTGCTGCCGCAGCCTTTACAAAACTCACCGCCACGCCCGTACACAAACAACTCCTGCTGAAAGTAGCCCGGCTGACCATCTCCACCGACGAAGTCGCGCAGGGTGGTGCCGCCGCGCTCTATGGCGTGAGCCAGAATGCGTTTGATGTCGAGCGCCAGAGCAATATAACGCGCCCGCGAAATACTCCCGGCCTCGCGGCGCGGGTCGATGCCGGCCGCAAACAAGGCTTCAGAGGCGTAAATATTCCCCACGCCCACCACCACGGCGTTATCCATGATGAACGGTTTAACCGCCACGCTTTTTCCGCGCGACATGGCAAACAAACGCTCACCGGTAAAGTCTGCGGTCAACGGCTCCGGTCCGAGTTTTTTCAGCAGCTGATGATTAAGCGGGTCGTTACTCCAGAGCATCGAGCCAAACCGCCGTGGATCGTGATAACGCAGTGCCAACCCCGACTCCATGACGATGTCCACGTGCTCATGCTTAGCCACCGGGGTGTTCGCCGGCACTAGACGCAAACTACCCGACATACCCAAATGGCTAATTAAGCAGCCCGACTCGGCATACAGCAGCAAATACTTGGCCCGGCGCTCGACACGTTCAATCAATTGCCCGGACAAGCGCACATCAAGGTCTTCAGGAATCGGCCAACGCAAACGGCGTTCACGCACAATTACCTCGCGCACGCGCACACCTTCTAGATAGGGCGCAATGCCGCGCCGCGTGGTTTCAACTTCAGGGAGTTCAGGCATATAACCGCAATAAGAAAAGGCCGGCAAAGTGGACGCGCGGGTAGCGTTGGCGCGGCAGGGTTAGCGAATATCGAGGTCGCGAATCGCATCCTTGAGGATGTCAAAATCGTATTCAGAAAAGCCCACGTATTCGAGAATGCTGGTTTGGATGGCGTTCCACTCGTGGTCTTCTTCTTGCTGACCAAGGGTGAATGAGCAGCCGCAGATATGTTCGGCCATTTTCAAAATCGCCAACAAGGTTTTCTGCTTGCTGTCACTGCTGATGTCTTCGCTAAAAACCCCCTGCACATTGTGGTGCTGGGCAATCGCATCACAAATATGTCGGGGTAAATTCCACGATTTAGCGACGTAATAACCCACCACCGCATGATTAGTGGCTAATTGGTCATTTTCACCATCGATTACCCGCACATCTATATCAGCATTGGCGTATGCCTGCTCCAGCACCCCCATATAACTGGGGAAACGCTTAAGCATCAGCGGAATTCCACAGTTATGAAATAGCCCCAGCGCATAAGCTTCATCCGCAGGCTGATAGCCGATGCGCTTGGCCAAGGTCAGGCAGGTCATGGCCACATTTTGCGCGCTGTCCCAGAAGCGATTGAGCGTGATGATGGTCTCATCGGTCATCTCGCCTTTGATCGACTGAGCATTGATCAAGTTAATCACGGTGTTACAACCGAGCAAGTTGACCGCCTGCTGAATAGAAACAATCCGATTTTCCAAGCCAAAATACGGCGAGTTGACGATTTTCAGTAAGGCCCCCGAAAGCCCGGGATCTTGGCTGATCAGTTTAGCGATCACCTGCAGATCCGGCTCAGGCATGTACTGTTCCATTTGCAGGTCGACCATGATCTGCGGCTGCGGCGGCACACTAATGCCCAACAACGCCTTTTGAATCTGCTCGGTGCTGAGTTCGATAGTGCTGCCAGGTTCGATAGTCATGAGTGTCAGATCTTTATCCAGTGATGGCTCAGTGTAGCCACAGTTCACATTTTTATGCGCGCGCATCTGCCACCAACAGCAACGCGCCCCTGCGTTATAATCACGCTTTTTACCCCCCCGAGAAGCCCACTCATGTCCCTGCCTAGCCTGCGCCTCAAAGCCAATGCCGATCGTCGCCTGCGCGCCGGCCACCTCTGGGTGTTCAGCAACGAGGTGGATGTCGCCGCCACGCCACTGAATACCTTTGCCAGTGGCGACCAAGCCATTCTCGAGTCCTCCAGCGGCAAGCCGCTGGGCATAGTTGCCATCAGCCCGAACAACCTGATCTGCGCGCGCTTGCTGTCACGCGACGCATCCCACGTGCTGGACAAATCGCTGCTGGTGCATCGCATCAACGTCGCCCTGTCGCTACGTGAGCGGTTGTTCGACAAACCTTACTACCGTTTAGTGTTTGGTGATTCCGACCTATTGCCAGGCTTGGTAGTCGACCGTTTCGGCGACATCCTGGTGGTGCAACTGGCCTCGGCAACCATGGAAAAACACAAAGACGAGGTGGTCGCGGCGCTGGTGCAAGTGTGCAAGCCGAGCGGCATTCTGTTTAAGAATGACTCCGCTGCCCGCGACGCTGAAGGCCTGAGCAGCTATGTAGAAACCGCCTTTGGCTTAGTGCCAGAGTGGGTCGCGCTGGAAGAAAACGGCGTGAAGTTTGAAGCCCCGGTCATTGCCGGGCAGAAAACTGGTTGGTTCTACGACCACCGCATGAACCGTGCGCGCATCGCCCCTTACGTTAAAGGCAAGCGGGTACTCGACTTGTTCAGCTACATCGGCGGCTGGGGCGTACAAGCGGCCGCCTTCGGCGCCAGCGACGTGATGTGTGTGGATGCCTCGGCCTTCGCCCTCGATGGCGTGGAACGCAATGCCGGCCTGAATGGCCTGAACGAGAAAGTCGCCTGTTTGGAAGGCGACGTATTTGAAGCCCTCAAACAGCTGAAAGCTGCCGAAGAGCGCTTTGACGTGGTGATCGTTGATCCGCCGGCCTTTATCAAACGTAAGAAAGACCTGAAAAACGGCGAAGCCGCCTATCGCCGTCTGAATGAGCAAGCCATGCGTTTGCTCAACAAGGACGGCATTTTGGTCAGCGCTTCTTGCTCGATGCACCTGCCGGAAGATGACCTGCAGAACATCCTGCTGACCAGCGCCCGCCATCTGGACCGCAACATGCAACTGCTTGAGCGCGGCAGCCAAGGCCCGGATCACCCAGTACACCCGGCCATTGCCGAAACGCGCTATATCAAGAGCCTGACCTGCCGGTTATTGCCTAATAGTTGATGGCCCTTTGGTGGGAAAGGCTCCGCCGTTTCCCACCCTACATCCAACCATCGCCGAGCTGCCGCCCATGCGGCAGATCGGATATTCTGATTCTTTAGTGACCGCCTGATTCCCCGAGGACGCCGCCATGCCTGACTATCGCTCAAAAACCTCCACCCACGGCCGCAACATGGCCGGTGCCCGTGCTTTGTGGCGTGCCACCGGGATGAAGGACGAAGACTTTAAGAAGCCGATCATTGCCATCGCCAACTCCTTCACCCAGTTCGTGCCCGGCCACGTGCACCTGAAGGACCTGGGCCAGCTGGTGGCGCGCGAGATCGAGCGCGCGGGTGGCGTGGCCAAGGAATTCAACACCATTGCCGTGGACGACGGCATTGCCATGGGCCACGACGGCATGCTGTATTCGCTGCCCAGCCGCGACATCATTGCCGACTCGGTCGAATACATGGTCAATGCCCACTGCGCCGACGCGCTGGTCTGCATTTCCAATTGCGACAAGATCACGCCCGGCATGCTGATGGCCGCGATGCGCCTGAACATTCCCGTGATCTTTGTGTCGGGGGGGCCGATGGAAGCCGGCAAGGTCAAGCTGGCCAACCCGACAACGCACAAGATCGAATTCAAGAAGCTCGACCTGGTCGATGCCATGGTGATGGCCGCCGACGACCAGTACACCGACGAACAGGTGGCCGAAGTCGAACGCTCGGCCTGTCCCACCTGCGGCTCCTGCTCGGGCATGTTCACCGCCAATTCGATGAACTGCCTGACCGAAGCCCTGGGCTTGTCGCTGCCGGGCAACGGCACGGTGCTGGCCACGCACTCCGACCGCGAGCAGCTGTTCCTGCGCGCCGGCCGCACGATTGTCGAGCTGGCCAAGCGCTATTACGAAGGCGACGACGAATCGGCGCTGCCGCGCTCGGTGGGCAAGAAGGCCTTCGAGAACGCGATCACGCTGGACATCGCCATGGGCGGCTCGACCAACACTATCCTGCACCTGCTGGCGATTGCCCAGGAAGCCGAGATCGACTTCGGCATGACCGATATCGACCGCATGTCGCGCACCGTGCCCCAGCTGTGCAAGGTCGCGCCCAACACCAACAAGTACCACATCGAAGACGTGCACCGCGCGGGCGGCATCATGGCCATCCTGGGTGAACTCGACCGCGCGGGCCGGCTGCACACCGACGTGCCCACGGTCTACGGCGGCACCCTCAAGGATGCGCTCAACGAGTGGGACATCGCGCGCGCGCCCAGCGAAGCCGTGCAGACCTTCTACAAGGCCGGCCCTGCGGGCATTCCCACGCAGACCGCGTTCAGCCAGAGCACGCGCTGGCCCAGCCTGGACACCGATCGCGCCGAAGGCTGCATCCGTTCGGTGGAACACGCTTTCTCGCTGGAAGGCGGCCTGGCCGTGCTCACGGGCAACATCGCTGTTGACGGCTGCGTGGTCAAGACCGCGGGGGTCGATGACACGCTGCTGGTGTTCGAAGGCCGCGCCCATGTGACCGAGTCGCAGGACGAAGCCGTGGAAAACATCCTGGCCGACAAGGTCCAGGCCGGCGACATCGTGATCGTGCGCTACGAAGGCCCCAAGGGCGGACCGGGCATGCAGGAAATGCTCTACCCGACCAGTTACATCAAGTCCAAGGGACTGGGCAAGGCCTGCGCCCTGCTGACCGACGGCCGCTTCTCGGGCGGAACCTCGGGCCTGTCCATAGGCCACTGCTCGCCCGAAGCCGCAGCCGGCGGCGCCATCGGCCTGGTGCAGGACGGCGATCGCATCCTGATCGACATTCCCAACCGTTCGATCAACGTGCTGCTCAGCGACGAGGAACTCGCCCGCCGCCGCGAAGCCCAGAACGCCAAGGGCTGGAAGCCCGCCAAGCCGCGCCCACGCAAGGTCTCGGCCGCGCTCAAGGCCTATGCCAAGCTGGTGATGTCGGCCGACAAGGGCGCGGTGCGCGATCTGTCGCTGCTGGACTGAGTATGTCCACACCGTTCGTCCTGAGTTGGTTCAAAGGATGAACGGGCGCATTGCGTTCGGATGGAGACGCCCTTCGACAGGCTCGGGGCGAACGGCCATCAGCTGTTCGTGCGGGGCCACTCAGCGAAGCTGTTTTTGAGAGGCTGGCGCAGGACCAATGACTGTCCTCGGCAAGGAAGCGATATCCGTTCGTCCTGAGCCCGCCTCGTCGGCCGCGTCGAAGGATGAACGGCCTGCCCTAACGGCAAAGGGCAGGCGCCAGGATACAGCCGCGTAACGCCACTTTCACGGCCCCCGCCCCGGTCTGCGGCACAATCGTCGCCATGCTGACCTATCCCCAAATCGATCCCATCGCGCTGCAGCTCGGCCCGATTGCCGTGCACTGGTACGGACTCACCTATCTGGCCGCTTTCGGCCTGTTTCTTTTTCTGGGCATCAAGCGCCTGCGCCATCCGCCGTTCGTGCGCCTCACGGGCGAGCAGGCCTGGACGCGCAAGGATGTAGAGGACATCCTGTTCCTGGGGGTGGTCGGGGTGGTGATCGGC
Organism: Pseudomonas sp.; assembly: GCA_037968715.1. Lineage (GTDB taxonomy): Bacteria > Pseudomonadota > Gammaproteobacteria > Pseudomonadales > Pseudomonadaceae > Aquipseudomonas. Next base: position 1,815 of record JBBKVZ010000443.1, on the reverse strand, counting down.
GGGCGCCTGGGCTACTGCCTGTTCTACAAGCCGGCCTACTATCTGTCGCATCCGCTGGAAGTGTTTGCGGTCTGGCAGGGCGGAATGGCCTTTCACGGCGGCCTGCTGGGCGTGATCGCCGCCATGCTGTGGTTTGCGCACTCGCGCCGCCGCCCCTGGCTGCAGGTGGCCGACTTTGTCGCGCCCTGCGTGCCCACGGGTCTGGCGGCCGGGCGCATAGGCAACTTCATCAACGGCGAACTCTGGGGCCGGTTCTCCAGCCCCGATCTGCCCTGGGGCATGGTCTTTGCGCAAAGCGGCTCCCTGCAGCCGCGCCACCCGTCGCAGATCTACCAGTTCCTGTTGGAAGGCCTGCTGCTGTTCGTGCTGCTGTGGCTGTACGCGCGCAAGGAGCATCGCCAGGGCCAGGTTGCCGCGGCCTTCCTGTTTGGCTACGGCCTGCTGCGCTTCATCGCCGAGTATTTCCGTGAACCCGACGACTACCTGGGCCTGCTGTCCATGGGGCTGAGCATGGGCCAGTGGCTGTGCCTGCCGATGATGGCCGCGGGCGTGGCGCTGTGGCTCTGGGCCCAGCGCCAGCCGCAGCGCAGCCTTGCCTGAGTCACCTTGGCGACAGGGTCGGCGCAGCCGGCCCGGAGGTCGGGGCAGGGCAACCCATAATGGTGCCAGGGGCATGAGGATGGCATCCTAGCCCCATCTGTCATAAGGACCTGCTGCATGAATCTGGCATCGGAATGGATTACGCGCGGCGTGTCTAAGCTGCGTACGTCGGAGTCGGCCGAAAAGGCGCAAGCGCCGGCCGAAGAAAGCAAGCCCGCGGCCAAGGTGACGCCGGCACGCACCACCCATGAACGGCTCAAGGCCACGCTGCGCCGCGGCGCCGAAGCGCTGGCACCGCGCGTGCTGCGCCGGCTGATGGAAGACCTGCAGGCGGCTTCGGCCGAGCAGATCAGCGAAGTCGAAGGTGGGCGCCGCGCCAAGGATGTGATGGACTGGTATGCGATGGCCGCGCCCGGCGAGCGCCAGGACCTGTGGCTGCTGGTCTGCGAGCAGTTCGGCCCCGACGCCGAGCGCCTGCAGCGCGCGCGCCAGCACTATGACGAGGCCGACTCCGAACTCGAACGCGGCCAGGCCGAAATCGCGCTGCGCCGCGCGCTGTCGTCGGCGCGCACGCGGCTGTTGCAGCGCTTTGCCGTGCCCGCGGGCGGAATGCGTTTTCTGCTTGACCTGCGCTCCGAGTTGCTGGCCCTGCCCAAGTCCGACAAGCGCTTCGCGGCGCTGGATGCCGAGCTCGAGCATCTGTTCTCGACCTGGTTCGATGTGGCGTTTCTGGAACTGCAGCGCCTGAGCTGGGACTCGCCGGCATCGCTGCTGGAGAAGCTGATCCAGTACGAAGCGGTGCACGACATCCGCAGCTGGACCGATCTGAAGAACCGGCTGGACAGCGACCGCCGCTGCTACGGCTTCTTCCACCCGCGCCTGCCCGGCGAGCCGCTGATCTTCGTGGAAGTTGCGCTGGTCGACGATATTTCGGACAGCATCACGCCGCTGCTGGACGAAAGCGCGGCCACGGCCGACATCAGCCGCGCCAGCACCGCCATCTTCTATTCGATCAGCAATACCCAGACCGGCCTGCGCGGCGTGAGCTTTGGCGATTCGCTGATCAAGCATGTCGCGCAGACGCTCAGCGCCGAATTCCCGCGGCTGCGCACCTTTGCCACGCTGTCGCCGATTCCCGGCTTTCGCAGCTGGCTGGCGAAGAACGGCACGCCGCTGCTGGCGCGCATGGCCGACAAGCCGCGCGGCGAACTCGCC
>JBBKVZ010000442.1:0-5409 GCA_037968715.1 Pseudomonas sp. | reverse complement strand
TTGGCCATGCAACCTAAAGTGCTGCTGATGGACGAACCCTTCGGTGCCCTCGACGCCCTGACCCGCGCCCACCTGCAAGACTCGGTGATGGAGATTCACGCCAGCCTCGGCAATACGGTGATCATGATCACCCATGATGTGGATGAAGCCGTGTTGTTGTCCGATCGCATCGTGATGATGAGCAACGGCCCCTCAGCCAGCATCGGTGAAATTTTACAGGTCGACTTACCCCGCCCACGCGACCGCTTGGCGATGGCTAACGATCCGCGTTATCACCAATATCGCGCCGCCGTGCTGGAGTTTTTGTATCAGCGCCAGCATCGCCCGGCGGCCTAAACCTGCAGATTAAACTGAGTAATCGGTCAGAAGTTCTGCGCAGCGCTGCATCCCCAGCTCTGCCAAGGTGGGTAAGCCTGGGCAGAGCTGGTAAACTGCGGCTATCTGAGTCTTGCCGAGAGCTACAGCGTGGAACTGTTTAAAGAATTCACCTTTGAGTCTGCACACCTTCTGCCACACGTCCCGGCGGGGCACAAATGTGGCCGCCTGCATGGCCACTCATTTCGTGTCGCCGTTTATATTGAGGGCGAGGTGAACCCGCACACCGGCTGGATCCGCGACTTTGCCGAGATCAAAGCGATTTTCAAGCCGCTCTACGAAATACTCGATCATAACTATTTGAACGATATTCAAGGCCTAGAAAACCCAACCAGCGAGAACATGGCCAAGTGGATTTGGCAGCAACTCAAGCCATTACTGCCAGAGCTGTCGCGCATCCGCATTCACGAAACCTGCACCAGCGGCTGCGAGTATCGCGGCGACTAGCACGCCCATTTACGGGTATGAAAAAGCCACCTAAGGGTGGCTTTTTCATACCCGGCGCCTAAGCGGCACAGCCACACTTTTGATTGGAGTTTCGATGTTTCGCGCCAGTCGCCGCCCCGGCGCAATAAACGTGATGCATGCAGCACTTGAGTGCCTGCGCGCTAAGTTAATCTATTGGTACTTGCGTACAACAATAAAAACTATAGCCACAGGTATCGCCCATGAACTGCCAAGAAACTCGCGCCGGCGTGCTGCGCGAAGACTTGCTGCACTTACTTTGCCGCTGCGACGACTTTGCCCTCACCCTGCTGCTAGCTCCGGCCGGCTCAGGTAAGTCGACTTTATTAAGTCATTTTCGCAGCATGCAGCACAGTCGACCCATCGCCTACTACCCAATCCAAAGCAACGATAATGACCCGCAGCGGTTTTTTCGCCGATTAATCGAAGCCATTCGCGCGCAGATCAGCGATTTTGATTTTTCTTGGTTCAACCCACTGGAAAGTAACCAAGCACCGGAGCTAGTCGGTGAGCGTTTGGCCGAGGCACTGGCGCGGATTGACGGCGGTTTATGTCTGCTACTGGATGATTTTCAATATATCCAGCAACCCAGTATTTTGGCCGTTTTCGGCGCATTGTTAGAGCAACTGCCGAGCACTCTCCGGCTGATTATCTCCAGCCGTAATCATCCCGGCTTTGCCCTTGGCCAGCTCAAACTAGATAACCAATTACTTTGCATCGAGCAACACGACCTATGCCTGAACAGCAACCAAATTCAGCAACTGAACAACCACTTGGGCGGGCCGACATTACCGGATGACTACATCAGCAGCCTGCTAGAAATGACCGAAGGCTGGGTCGCTGGCGTCAAGTTAGCGCTGCTGGCCTATGCCCGTTCGGGCACCATCGCCTTAGAGCACTTTAACGGCAGCCAACCAGAAATCGTCGACTACTTTGGCCATGTCGTATTCAAAGGACTAGCGCCAGCGTTACGCGATTTTTTGCTGTGCAGCGCAATCTTTGAGAAATTTAACGGTGCCCTGTGCGACCAGGTATTAAAGCGTAGCGGCTCGGCCATGCTGCTCGAAGACTTGGCCAAGCGTGAACTCTTTATGCTGCCCGTGGAGAACCAACCCGGCTGGTTCCGCTACCACGCCCTGTTGCACAAGTTCTTAAACAGCCGGCTGCTCATTGAGCAACAACCGCTTATCAAGCAACTGCACAGCCGCGCGGCCGCCTATTTTATGAGCTGCGGCGAGCACGACCAAGCCTTGCAACACGCCCAGCTAAGTGGCGATCAGCACTTGTTCAATCGCTTGCTGAGCAGCAGTTGCGCCGCCTGGATACCCAGCGGCCAGTTCAATGAAATCCTCAACTGGCTAGTGCCACTGCCAGAGGCCAGCTTACTGGCCAACCTACGTTTACTGGTGCCGCTAATTGGCGCCTTGACCTTATCGCGGCGTTTTCATCAGGCGCACTACTACCTCGACATACTCAAGGCGCTACAGTCGGCCAACAAGACGCATACGCTGCTTGAGCCGCTCACCGAGGCGTTTTTATCCCTCAATTTACAACTGTTCCAAGACGACCTCGACTTTAACCTCGACCAACACGCCCTCGCCCTGCTCGCGCCCAGCGTGCACAGCGGGATTCGCGCCATCAGCTTGACCATCATCGCCTACCACCACCTGATCCATGCGCGCCTGAGCTTAGCCATCCGCTTCGCCAGCCAAGGCAAGCTACTCCTGGCGCAAAGTGGCCACAGCTTTTTTGAAAGTTACGCCGATTTAATTATCGCCCTGTGCAATCGCTATGCAGGGCACAGCATCAGCGCACGTAAAGAGGTGTACAGCGATTACCAGCGCACGGCTAAATCGTCCCCGGCTTGGGTCAATCGCGCCACCGCCATGGTGGTCGCTCTGTACGAGCAAAATCAGTTGGATGCCGCGCAACACTTGTGTGAGGATCTGTTGGCGGTGGTCAACTCATCGTCCGCCACCGAAGCGATTGCCACCGTTTACCTGACCCTCTCGCGCTTACTGCACCGACGCCAACAAGTGCTGCGCGCCAGCCGCTTACTGGAGCAGTTGGCGAGTATTTTACAGCTGGGTAATTACGCTCGCTTTGTTAGCCAATTGGCGCAAGAACAATTACGCCAAGCCTATGTCAGCAGTAATCAGCGCGCCCTCGACGCGCTCGCCGAGCGCTACCAACTGAGCGAGCGATTGGCCGCCGGTGACTGGCAAATCACCCGTACTTACGACGAGTGCTGGGAGCGTTATGGCATGGCCTGTGTGTACTGGCTGCAGGCACGCGGCGCCAAGCTGCAGGCCGGGCGCATCCTACGGGTACTGGCCAGCTCCTTGCTGGACAGCGAAGTTAAAAGCCGCGCACTGATAATTGCAGCCAACCTGCTAGCCCTGAACCCGGCAAAACAGGATCGTCAACTGCAACTGCTGGAACTGCGCCAATTGATTATTCAGTACGGGCTGAGCAACTTTAGTCGCTCATTGTTCGACGAAGCGCCGGGCTTTGCTGGAGAGTTAGTGCACTTAAACCCCCAAGCGCTGGCCGATATCCCGGACAAATATCGCGCCACCTATGCCGAGTTTTTTTGCCTTGAGCGCGCGCCTAAAGCGCCCATTAACGATCTCACCAACATCCTCACCGACAAAGAAAAACAAGTTTTAAATGGCCTACTAAGCGGCCTCTCCAACAGCCAAATAAGCCAGCGAACCGGCGCTGCGCTGTCGACTACCAAGTGGCATTTAAAAAATATCTACGTGAAATTAAATGTCAGCAACCGCACCGAAGCCATCCTCAGCGTGCAACCGCGCAGCGTCCAAAACTAAATATTTACTCCCCAGTTCAATCGACTTTTTTGCCCACGCCCCCTCCTAGGGAGGGGACGGCTATTGGCCGGCCGCTATTAAGCTTGGGTACGCCGCTGCCTTTAGGCATTCACCAGGCGTGCAAACAACAACAATAATGAGGAGAGATCGCCATGGCTGTTTGGGTTACTTGGCCAGCTTTAACCAAGCTGGGCACCTTGGGTATATTCGCCGGTTTGCTAACGCTGAGCATGGAGCGTGAAGCACTGTTGAAAAACAACTTATTTGACGTCGATGATTATCCACGCGCCAATAAAGACCTTACTTGCGACGCACGCAGCAAGACCGTGCGCACCGAAGACGGCACCTGCAACATCCTCAGCAACCCAGCTGAAGGCTCGGTGTATCGCCGTTTCGGGCGCAACGTCGATCCGACCGTCACCTACGGCGAAACCACTGCCGGCACCCTGCTGATCCCCAACCCAAGGGATGTCAGTAACAGTCTGTTGGCTCGCGACACCTTCAAGCCAGCCACCAGCCTGAACTTTATCGCCGCCTCGTGGATTCAGTTCATGGTTCACGATTGGGTCAGCCATGGCCCTAATGCCGTCAGTGACCCGATTCAGGTGCCACTGCCGGCCGGTGACGCCTTAGGCTCTGGCAGCCTGTCGATCCAGCGTACCCAAGCCGACCTCGACCGCAGCCCGGCCGACGCCGGTAAGCCACCCACCTATCGCAACGTCAACACCCACTGGTGGGACGGCTCGCAGCTGTATGGCAGCAGCCAAGAAACCAGCGACAAAATTCGTTCATTCGTCGATGGGCGTCTCAAGGTCAACAGCGACAATAGCCTGCCCACTGAGCTGATCAGCGGTAAGTCGATCACTGGAGTCAACGACAACTGGTGGCTGGGCCTGAGCATGCTCCACCAGTTGTTCACCCTTGAGCACAACGCCATCGCCGCCAAGCTCAAGCAAAACTATCCGGCGCAGACTGATCAATGGATTTACGATCACGCCCGCTTAGTCAACGCCGCCCTGATGGCCAAGATTCACACCATCGAATGGACCCCAGCTATCATCGCCAACCCAGTGACCGAGCGCGCGATGCACGCCAACTGGTATGGCCTGCTGGGTGACGGCGGCCCACGCGACAAGTACCAAGAAGAAATTCGTAAAGTCCGTGCCGACCTAGAAAAATCCGACTCATTTATCGCGCGCATCCTCGGCATTGATCCAAATGCCGCCAACGGCGCCGGCAGCTCGGCCATTTCCCACGCCCTTGCTGGCATCGTCGGCTCGGCCGCACCGAACAACCACGGCACGCCTTACACCCTGACCGAGGAGTTTGTCGCGGTGTACCGCATGCACCCATTGCTGCGTGACAACGTCGAGGTCTACGACATCGGCAGCAACGTGGCGAGTCGCTCGATCCCGTTTGCCAACACCCGTGACCGCGATGCCGAGACGCTGTTGAACACCGAGCGTTCCGATCGCTTGTGGTACTCCTTTGGTATCACCAATCCGGGCGCGCTAACCCTGCACAACTACCCGAACGCCTTGCGTAATCTATCGGTGCCGCTGATCGGCAATATCGACCTAGCGACCATTGACGTGGTGCGTGACCGCGAACGTGGCGTACCGCGCTATAACGAGTTCCGCCGGCAAATCGGCCTCAACCCAATCACCAAGTTCGAAGACCTGACCAAGGACCCGGCCACCCTCGCGCAACTCAAGCGGGTGTACAGCAACGACATCGA
>JBBKVZ010000441.1:0-4781 GCA_037968715.1 Pseudomonas sp. | reverse complement strand
CTGCAGCTCGGCCGGTACCTGATAATCCAGGGCCTCGATCTGCTGCCACCAATGCGGCAGTTGGAACACGTCTCGTACGATCACGTAAGCGCCCGCAACATTGGCCGCGCTCATCCCGGTGGACTCCTTCAAGCGCTGCACAAAGGTAATGCCCATGTGGTTAACCAGGTCATTGGCGATCTGCGTGCTGACGATTTCGCGCTTGAGTCGATGACGACTCATGGCCTCTGGAAACTTCTCGGTCAGCAGCGCCGGGAAGGCCGTTTGCATGTCGCGCGCCAAGTACTCATCGTCTGGGACCTGCGACTTGAGCAGCGACTCTTTGAGGTTGATTTTGCTGTAGGAGATCAGCACCGACAGCTCGGCACTGGTTAGCGCCTGACCATTGGCCACACGCTCAGCCAACTGATCATCGCTAGGTAGAAACTCCAGCGCACGATCCAGCTTGCCATCGGCTTCCAACACATTCATCAAACGGCGGTATTCGGCAATGCGCTCACGCGCCCGGCGCTGGGCCAACGACAACGCTTGGGTTTGCTTGTAGTTATTGCCCAACACCAAACGGCCGACCGCATCAGTCATTTCCGCCAACAACTTGTTGCGTTGTTTGCCGGTCATGTCGCCGCTGCCGACGATTTCATTGAGGAGAATTTTGATATTCACCTCATGATCCGAGCAGTCCACGCCTGCTGCGTTATCGATAAAGTCGGTGTTGCTGGAGCCGCCATTCAGGCAATACTCCACGCGCCCGAGCTGGGTCATACCGAGGTTACCGCCCTCGCCCACCACCTTGGCGCGTAACTCTCGTCCATCGACGCGCAAGGCATCGTTGGCTTTGTCGCCAACATCCACATGACTCTCGCTGCTGGCTTTAACGTAGGTGCCAATTCCGCCATTCCAAAGCAAATCAACCGGTGCCTTGAGCAGCGCATTAAGCAACTCATTCGGCGGCAGCTTATCGGCATGAATATCAAAACGCTCGCGCATTTGCGCACTGATCGGGATGCTCTTAGCACTGCGCATAAACAAGCCGCCACCGGCCGAAACCAGACCGAGGTCATAGTCCGCCCACGATGAACGCGGCAGATTAAACAAGCGCTGACGCTCGACAAAGCTCGCCGCTGCGTCCGGATTAGGGTCGATGAAGATGTGCATGTGGTTAAAGGCGGCGACCATTTGCAACGACTCGGACAACAACAGGCCATTGCCAAAAACGTCGCCCGCCATGTCACCAATACCGACCACGGTGATCGGGTCTTTCTGGACATCAATGCCCTTCTCACGGAAGTGCCGCTGCACCGAGACCCAAGCGCCCTTGGCAGTGATGCCCATGCCTTTGTGGTCATACCCGGCCGAGCCACCCGAGGCAAAGGCATCACCCAGCCAGAAGTCGTACTCAGCGGCAATGCCGTTGGCAATGTCAGAGAAAGTCGCAGTGCCCTTGTCGGCTGCCACCACCAAATAAGGGTCATCCTCGTCGTGGCGTACCACGTTGACCGGAGGCACTACTGCGCCGTCTATAAGGTTGTCGGTGATGTCGAGCAAGCCACAAATAAAGATGCGATAGCAAGCAACCGCCTCAGCCTGAATGTCATCACGTGAACCACCCAAGGGTAACCGGCGCGGAGTAAAACCGCCCTTGGCACCCACCGGCACAATCACCGCATTTTTTACCTGCTGGGCTTTAACCAGACCGAGCACTTCGGTGCGGTAGTCTTCTTCGCGATCAGACCAGCGCAAGCCGCCCCGTGCAACGTTGCCAAAGCGCAGATGCACACCTTCCACCCTTGGGCAGTAGACGAACACTTCAAATTTTGGCACTGGCCGCGGAATATCGGGGATCGCCCGAGGATCTATCTTGAAGCTGAAATACGCTTTGGCCTGACCATTGGCATCCAACTGATAAAAGTTGGTGCGTAACGTGGCTTTTATCAAATCCAGATAACGGCGCAGGATCCGGTCTTCGTTGAGTACCGCGACGTTGTCCAGCGCAGTCAGAATGGCCTGCTCAAGGCGCTGTAGTTTGTCCGCTAGATCATCAGCCGTTAGCTTGCGAGCTAGATAAAAGCGGGTTTTAAACAGCCGCACCAACTCCTTAGCGATATCGACATGATTGACCAGCGTGCTGGCGATATAGCTCAGGTCAAAACCTAAGCGAATCTGCTTCAGATAGCGCGCGTATGCACGCAGCAGGGCCACGTCACGCCAAGGCATTGCGGCAGTCAACACCAGCCGGTTGAAGGCGTCGTTTTCCGCCGCTCCTTCGACGATATTTACGAAGGCATCCTGCAAGGTGTCATTCAGTTGCTGGATGTCGACATTCAGACCTTCGGCATAAGTGAAGGCGAAATCATCAATCCAAAATTGGCGGCCATCGCGGTGGTTCAAACGATACGGAAACTCACCCAAAACCCGCAGGCCAAGGTTTTCCAGAATGGGCAGCACATCGGACAGCGCCAATGGCGCGTCGGCGTGATACAGCTTGCAATGCAGTTGCTGCTCGGCCGATGCCAGCGGCTGATAGAAGCTCAATATCAACTTGCGCTCAGGCGTCAAATTGAACAGGTGCTGCATATCGACCACCGCCGAATGGGCGGCAAAGCGTTCACGATAACCCGCGGGGAAACCGTCTGGAAACGCACTCAGCACGCTGGTGCCATGCGCCTCGCCAAAGCTCTCGACCACCAGACTGGCGTAATCATCTTTCCATGAGCGACAGGCTTGAATAACTTCCTGCTCAAGCTTGGCGATGTCCAACTGCTGATGATTCTTCGGGTCGACACGTAAAATCAGTTGTACCCGCGCCAGCACAGACTCCGAGAAATAGGTCCAAAACTCGCAGTCCGTGGCCTGTAAACGCTCCATCAAAATCTGCTGAATTTTCACCCGAATTTCAGTCGAGTAAACATCACGCGGAACATACACCAAGCAGTAGCAAAACCGGCCGTACGGGTCTTTACGTAGAAACAGACGCAGCTTGTTGCGCTCTTGAATCTGCACGATCGAAATGACCGTATTGAACAACTCATCGACCGGCGTTTGAAACAAATCATCGCGCGGCAGAACTTCTAGAATCTGCGCCAGTTCTTTGCCTAGGTGCGCGCCGCTGGCAAAGCCTGAGCGCTGCTCAATTTCAGCGACCTTACGGCGAATGTACGGAATTTGCGTCACGCTTTCGGCATACACTGACGAGGTGTAAAGGCCAAGGAAGCGGCATTCTTTGACCACCCGACCTTGACCGTCGAGAACACGAATCGAGACGAAGTCCGGGTACGCTGGGCGATGCACGCGGCTCGGCAAGGCGGCCTTGGCAAACGACAAGACCCGCGGCTCACGCAAGTACTCGACAGCTTGCGGTTCAATTTGCAGCTCGTCTTGTTGCAAGCCACGGCGCAGGATTTTCGATAAACCCAGCAGCGACTGCTCGTCATAGACGATGCGTGCACCTTCTTTCTTATCGGTTGCAACGGTAAATTCTTCGTAACCGAGAAAGGTGAAATGGTCGTCCAGCAACCAGCTCATGAAGATTTTTATTTCTGCCAATTCAGCGCTGTCGACCGACGACTTACTTTTGCCCAGCTCGACCAGCAAGGCTCCTGCCCGCTGCTGCATGGACGGGAAATCCATGACGGCCTGACGCACTTCGTTGAGCACTTCTTGCAGCTCGGTTTCGAGCACCCGCAACTCGCTGACATTGGCGCAGCGATCAATCTCCAGATAAATCAGCGCTTCATGCAGCACGCCGTCACCCTGGGTGGCCCGCGCCAAAACCTCTTCAAGCTCACCGCCGGCCGAACGGCGCACGCTGAGCACATTATTTTGCAAGGTATGAATGTTGTAACCGCGGCGGTTCAACTCCATGCGAATCGAGTCGACCAAGAACGGGATGTCATGGTGTAACACTTCAACCGCGGTGTGGGTTGATTGCCAGCCATGCTTTTCGTAATCGGGATTAAACAAGCGGACCTGGGGTTTATCGTGCTCGAAGTGGCCAAGCAAACGCCACGCCGACAGGGTGCAACCGATCAGGTCGGAGAGGCGCCGCGAGGTTAACTCCTCGAGGGCGACGATGCCAAAAAACTGCTCAGCAAACAGACCTACTTGTGGAAGATCTTGCTCGCTGACATGCGGCGCCAGTGCTGCTTGCAGTTGGTGCTGAAAGTCGGCTTTGCTGGCCGCGGTGAAGAACGCCATGCTGTTACTCCGTTGGCTTGCTGTTGCTTTTCATCAAGAGCACGATTGCCCGGGTGCCACTGCGCAGCGATTTATGCTGCGCAACTTGTTTATCAACGTTAGTTCAAGAACTAAATCACAGCCTTGCAGGTCTGAAATTCTTGTAGATAGGTACAGCTGCCAGATTGCTTTAAAGTGGCCGCCTGCAAGAAACCTTGAAGCAACTTTCGACTAACCAGTCACATTTGCCAGAAGAGCTTACCGATGGAACACCGTGAGGCGCTTGTCGCGCTGCGACATTTTCTTTCAACCCAGATCCTCGGCCAGGAAAAACTCATCGAAAGGCTGTTGATCGCCTTGCTCGCCGACGGCCATGTACTGGTCGAGGGTGCTCCCGGTCTGGCCAAGACCAAGGCTATTAAAGAACTCGCCGAAGGTATCGAGGCAGAGTTCCACCGCATCCAGTTCACGCCAGATTTGTTACCCGCAGATATTACCGGCACCGAAATTTATCGACCGGAAACTGGCAGCTTCGTGTTCCAGCAGGGGCCGATTTTCCACAACTTGGTGCTCGCCGACGAAATCAACCGCGCGCCCGCCAAGGTGCA
>JBBKVZ010000440.1:0-6092 GCA_037968715.1 Pseudomonas sp. | reverse complement strand
CTGCGCTCAGCCCTGTACCCGCTGATCGGCGAGCGCATTTACGGCCCTATCGGGCATGCCGTGGATATCTTCGCCATCCTCGGCACGGTGTTCGGCATCGCGACCACCCTGGGTTACGGCGTGCTGCAGATCAACAGTGGCTTTAACCATTTATTTGGCCTGCCGATCAGCGCGCCGGTGCAGGTCGGCTTAATTGCTGCCATCTGCTGCTTGGCCACCATCTCGGTGGCCAGCGGCTTGAACAAAGGTATTCGAATTCTCTCGGAGCTGAACCTGGGCTTGGCCGTATTGCTGCTGTTGTTCGTACTGATCGTCGGCCCGACCTCGTTTCTGCTCAAGGCGCTAGTGCAAAACACTGGCACCTATCTGTCGGAGATCGTCAGCAAAACCTTCAACCTTTACGCCTACGCACCGACCGACTGGATCGGTGGCTGGACCCTGCTGTACTGGGGCTGGTGGTTGTCGTGGTCGCCGTTTGTGGGGCTATTTATCGCGCGCATTTCTCGCGGGCGCACCATCCGTGAGTTCATTACTGGCGCGCTCTTAGTGCCAGCGGCCTTCACTTTGCTGTGGATGACGGTGTTTGGCGATACGGCGATTCATATGGTGCTCTACCAAGGCATTGGCAGTTTGGCCGACACGGTCAAGGCGGACAGTTCATTGGCGCTGTTTGCCATGCTGGAACAATTACCGTGGTCGCCCTTGCTGTCGTCGATTGCCGTGGCCATGGTTATCGTATTTTTCGTCACCTCTGCCGACTCCGGCGCCTTGGTGCTCGACTTACTGTCATCGCGCACGACCGAGAAGCAACCTTCGCCACTCTGGCAACGCTTGTTCTGGTCGGTGCTGATCGGCGTAGTGGCCGCCAGCTTATTGTTGGCTGACGGGCTCAAGGCCCTGCAAACCGCCACCATCGCCAGCGCACTGCCCTTCACGTTCGTGCTGCTGGCCGCCATCTGGGGGCTATTTAAAGCGCTACGGCTGGATGCGGCCAAACGCGAACTGCATCAATACCCACGCAACTCGGGGCCGGTTAACGCCAGCCAAGGCGGCTGGCAGCGCCGCTTGCGCAACATTGCCATGTTGCCACGGCGCAGCCACGTCAACCGCTTCATCAGTGAAGTGGTGCTACCCGCTTGCAATGACGTGTGCGGCGAGCTGCAAAAGCAAGGCCTACAGGCCAGCGTGCACAGCGGTGAAGACGGCCGTACTTGGCTCGCAGTGCAACACGGTGCTGAGGTCGATTTCCGCTACGAGGTGCGGCCACGGGCGCTCGACCAGCCGAACTTCACGTTGCAGGACAGCAGCGCAGAGCCAGCCGAAACGCGTAAGTACTTCCGCGCTGAGGTACACCTCAGCGAAGGTGGCCAGGATTACGACCTGATGGGTTGGACCCGTGATGACGTGATCGGCGACATCCTCGATCAATACGAGCGCCATCTGCACTTTTTGCACCTGGTGCGCTAAGGCTGCAGAAAGGTCACATCCGGCAGGCGCAGCGCGGCTATATCGGCCAGTAAGTAGTCGCGCAAGCGCTCAAAACGCTGCTGGCCACGCGCGGCCTGCGGCCACACTAGGTAATAACTGCTGCCACTGAACACCGCCGTGGGCCACGGCAAGGCCAAGCGGCCTTGCTCAACGTCCTCGGCGACCAGCAGCAAATCACCAATCGACACGCCATAGCCACGAGCAGCGGCGACGATGCCCAACTCCAGCATGTCGAATACCTGACCGCTCTTCAGCGGCACCTGCTCACTCAGGCCCATGGCCTGCAACCACTGCCGCCAATCACGCCGGTCGGGGGTCGGGTGCAACTGCTCGGCCGCCTGCAGCCGCGCCACATCCCACGTGCCCGCAGCCAGCGCTTCGGGCGCGCACACCGGGATCAACCATTCCTCAAATAACTTCACACTCTGCCAACTGGCCGGAAATACCCCGTCGCAAAGCAGCACCGCGCAGTCAAATGGCTCGCGCGCAAAGTCGACCCGATCAACGTCCATCCACGCCGCCGTTAGCTGCACCTCGATGTCCGGTTGCTGCAAGCGAAAACGCGATAGCCGCGCCAGTAACCAACGCATAGTCAGGGTCGAGGGTGCCTTCAGGCGCAACGCACCGTCTTCACTGCGCAGGCTGGCACAGGCCGCTTGCAGGGCGCCGAAGCCCTGTTGCAAGCCCGGTAACAACAACTGGCCAGCCTCGGTTAAGCGCAGTCCACGCCCTGAGCGCTCAAACAATCGGCAACCAAAATCGGCTTCCAGCGTATGCACATGCCGGCTCACCGCACTTTGCGTGATGGCCAACTCCTGCCCGGCGCGGGTAAACGACAGATGCCGCGCAGCGGCCTCGAATGCGCGCAAAGCATACAGCGGGGCAAGACGGCTCATAGATGAGTAAAACTCATAGCAGTGATCATTTTTATCCTTTTGTGGCGTGGCCTCTATAGCCAACAGAATAGCGACTATTAGCCGCCACAGGACAGTCCTGCCGGCGCCCAGTTGATGAGCTGAGATTATGCCTAGCAGCCTACGTGACGAACTCTTAGCACTCTTGCGCTTGGCCGGCCCGCTGATCGCCGCACAATTGGCCCACGTCCTGATGGTATTTACCGACACGGTGATGATGGGCATGCTCGGCCCCGCAGAACTGGCGGCCGGCGCTTTGGGGGCGGCCAGTTACAACTTGGTGTCGATTTTTTGCGTCGGGGTGATGGCCGCCGTTGGCAACTTGGTGGCCATCCGCCACGGGGCCGGCGATGCCGAGGGCGTGCGCAGCATGACCCAAGCCGGGATATGGATCGCGCTGATACTCGCCCTAATCGCCAGCCTACTGCTCTGGCAGCTGACGCCGTGGCTGCGTTTGGCTGGCCAGCAAGAGGCCAACATTGTTGGCGCCATGGCCTTTTTGCAAACGTTGATATTTGCCCTGCCCGGCTACTTTTTGTTTATGGCGTTGCGCGGTTTTACCTGTGCGCTGGGCCGGCCGAGCCCGGTGCTGGCGATTAGCGTTGTTGGCGCGCTGGCTAATTTCGTCCTCAACTATGCACTGATCAAGGGCCTGTTCGGCCTGCCGCAAATCGGCCTAGCCGGTATTGGTCTGGTCACCGCCGTGGTGATGAACAGCATGGCCGTGGTGCTGGCGTTGTATATCCGCTGGCAGCCGTTTTATCAGCCTTGGCCGCTGCTGCGTGGCTTGCTGGGCACGCCACTCTCGGCGCTGCACGAAAACCTGCGCCTGGGTCTGCCGATTGGTGGCACCTATGTGGTGGAGTCGAGTTTATTTTTTATCGCCGCACTGTGCATGGGCGCGCTCGGCAGCACCGAATTGGCCGCCCACCAAATCGCCCTGCAGGCGGTGTATGTGGTGTTTATGATCCCAGTGGGTTTGTCGTATGCCGCCAGTTTGCGCATCGGCCAGCATTTTGGTGCGCAGCGATGGCAGGCCGCGCGGCAAACCGGGCGCTTGGCCATAGGGCTTGGCGCCCTGTGCATGCTCGGTTTTGCGTTGTTGTTTTGGCTGGCCCCGCATTGGGTGATCGGCCTGTTTCTCGACCCCACCGACAGCGCCAATCAACCGATCATCGAGCTGGCCGTCAGCCTACTGGCTATCGCCGCATGGTTTGAGCTGTTCGACGGCCTGCAAACCATCGCCATGGGCGCCATTCGCGGCCTAAAAGACGCCAAAACCACCTTAGTGGTGGGCCTCATTTGCTACTGGGGCATTGGCGCACCGGCCGCCTGGCTACTGGCCTTCCCCTTCGGCTGGGGCGCTCAGGGCGTGTGGTGGGGCTTAGCGATTGGCTTAGCCACTGCCGCGCTGGGGCTGACCATGAGCTTTGAATGGAAGACCTCACGGCTGCTACGTCCGGCCCCACTGGGGCCGCCATGCGTGGTTTAGGGCAGGCTCAGCCGAGGATCACCGGGCAGAATCGAACTGCTGATGCGCAACGTTGACGCTGCCCATTAATTCGCACAGTAGACATTGGATAGCCTAGCGGTCGTTAGGCCAACTGCAGCTCAAACCTGTGCAGCATCGCCGCCGGTAACTGCTGGCGCAAGCCATCACCGCTGCTTAGCAACAGCAGGGGTAACAACTTGTCCAGGGTGGCCGGCTGTACCCCGGCACATACATCCGCCTGTCGCGAAAATGACAAGCCACCGAGCACCTGGATCGCCAACGGCAGATTGCAATCAACAACTGCGGCCTCGGTGAGCTTGCACAGATAACCGGTGGAGAAGCTGCGCAAACTCTCGGTGATCAACGGCATGTCGACGATATGCCGAGCTATCTGCAGCACGTGGTTAACATCGTTGATACCGTAGATCAGCACCCTGATTTGCTTGGCTGACAGGCACTCGGCATAACGCGCCGCCGTGGCGAACGCTGCATCGGCGCAGAACTGGCGCGCCACTTCTAGGTGCAGGCTGTCCGGCAAGCTCAGGTAAGTTTCGAGGATCAACTGCGGGTCAAGATGCGCGGTTACCGCAACGACAAACTCGATGGGCATGGCCATGATCAGCTCACGCAACTGCCCCGGCGGCATATGCGGGGCCAACAGCGCAGCCTTCTCGGCACCCAACTGTTGGATCAGCCCCAGTTTAACGGCCAACGGGGCCATGCCTTGGGACGCCAACAACAGACGCAGGCCGACACTCAGCTTCGCGGGTTTGCGCATACAGACCTCTATTCATTCCAGACAGGCCCACAGGATTGCCCGTCTGCTGAGTAAAGGCAGCCATCTTTGCTCCAGTTGAACGGCCACCGCACACGCATCACGTGCGTCCAGCAACCCCGGCCACAAAACAGATGGGAATAGAAGAAACACCCATGCGGCAAGGTAGCGGTGAGTGCATAGGGAGTGCGGAGCTAAGCCGAGCCGCCGAGCAACGCGCCAGAAATACAGCAGCACGATGGGCAGTGCCAGCAAGCCCAATAAACCGGCACTGATAAACAGATTGGCAAAGCCCAGCTGCTCAGCCAGCCAACCGCTGGTAGCCCCCACCAGCCCGGCCAGCAGCAGCTGCACACTGGCCTGCAGGGTAAAGTCCGCGCCCTCATGCTCGGGCCGGCACTGGCGCATCATCACCGCGAACAACGCCACCGTGGACATGCCATCGGCGGTCTGCTCGAACAACGCGACCAGATAGACCAAACCAATGCTGCCGCCGGCATTCACCAGCACGGCCATGGCGGCGATCCCACAGGCCTGCAACAGACCGAACAGCAACAGCGCCCGCAGCGCGCCAATGCGCGCATACAGCAGACCACCGAGAAACGCACCGGCGATCCCGGCCAGGCTGCTGATCAAGGTCAGCTGGCCCAGCTCGGCATTGCTCCAGCCCTGGTCCACCAGCATCGGCTTGATCATCGGCGAGCCCAGCGCATCACCCAGCTTGAAGCTCAGCAGCACCGCCAACCAGAACAGCATGCCGGGTTGCAGCAACAAACCACGGTAATGCCGCAGCAACAGTCCCGGCCCGCCAGGCTCGGCCTGTGCCGGCTGAAACGGCAGCTCGCGCCGCTCGTTAAAGCGCCAGATCGGCAGCGTCATCAGCACCAGCAACACCGCCACCAACGCCACACTCAGGTTCCAGCCCAGCGCATCCATCGCCAGCAGCAGACCACTGCCGCTGACCAGCATCCCGACCTTGTAGCCGCCCACCTGCAAGCTGTTGCCCAGCCCGCGCCAGCGCTCCGGCAGCAGGCGTACGGCCAGTCCATCGGTGGCAATGTCCTGGGTCGAGGCCGCCAGGTTGACCAGCAGCAACAGGCCGATCAGCAAGAGGAAGTGACTGTCGAACAGCCGCGCGGGATTCATCAGCGCCAGGCTCGCAATCACCGCGATAACGCCGAGCTGCAGCGGCAGAATCCAGCCGCGATGATGGCCCAGACGCGGCGATGCCAACCGATCCACCCACGGCGCCCAGAGCACCTTGAGCAACCAGGGCAACGCCAGCAACTTTAATAGGCCGATCAGCGCCAGATCGACGCCATGCTGGCGCAGCAATACCGGCAGCGAATGCGCCATCAGCCCTGAGGGCAAACCTTGAGCGCAGTACAGCGAAGCCAGCAGGATCAGCGTGGCATTGGCCGGG
>JBBKVZ010000439.1:0-2536 GCA_037968715.1 Pseudomonas sp. | reverse complement strand
GCGAGCATGGCCGTGCAGGCGAGGCCCCTTAGGATCGAAACCATTGCGGTAGAGCCGCTTGGCTTCGTCGGCGCGGATGGAAAGCCCACTGGAATTATGTTTGAGATCGGCAATCGCATCGCCGAGGAAGCAGGTTTTGCCTACACCAACTCAATTGTTCCTTATGCAAGAACGGCGGTGAACCTGCACAGTGGTGCAGCCGACTTCGTAATGCGTTATGGCAACGAGCAAATACTGGAGAGTTCCATTCGGGTCGCATCAATCGTCAAAGGCACCAACATCATCGTAGGCCCAGCCACCGCGCACTACAAAACCTTGGCCGACTTGCACGGAAAGTCCGTGGGCGTGATGCGCGGAGGCAGCTTCTATGATGGCTTTGATGCCGACAAGGCAATCAAAAAGGTGGCGGTTGGCGACTACTTGCAAATGCTCAAAATGCTCCAGGCTGGACGCTTTGATGCCTGCTTGGGTTCCACTGCAGGCATTTACTACACGGCGCACAAGCTAGGTATCAAACCAGATCAACTGAGTGCGCCATGGGTCCTGAACAGCAAGGATCTTGAGTTGTTTTATTCCAAAAAAACAGCAGACGAAAAAACCATTACAGCGTTGAAATTGGCGCTAGAAAAACTCAAAGAAAGCGGTGAAATTCGCAAAATCATTAGCAAATACATGGGTGATTTCGACTGGGAAGTTGAGTAGCAAACCGCCTAAATATCACCCAACGGAAATACAGGGTGGACAACGCGCAGCTTGGCCAGCGGCAAAGAGGCCAAGCCCTGAATTACCGCCCTGCATACGCCTTATTTCGCCCAGCAAGCACCGCTATAAAGCCTGCCACTCTCGCAGCCAGCCCAGCGTTTCCCCAGTAATTCGACTCGGCTGGTACTCAGCCCCCAGCCAGCCGGCATAGCCGCTATCTCGCAGCGCTTGCAGCAAACAAGGGAAATCCAGTTTTGCGCTGCCCGGCTCGCCGCGCCCTGGGCAGTCGGCAAACTGCACATGGCCTATGCGCCCTGCTAGCAAAGCCATACCGGCTGGCATATCTAGGCCTTGGCGGGCCATGTGGTAGAGGTCGAACTGCGCCTGCAGGTTGGGATGATTAACCGCGCGCAGCAGTTCATCCAGTTGCTCCGGGGTGTTGATGAGAAAGCCCGGCATATCCAGTGGATTGATCGCCTCACAGAGCACGCCGATGCCCAGCAGCGCAAAGGCTTCGGCGGTTTTGTGCAGGTTAGCCATCAGGCAGGCCAGCGCCTGTGCATGGCTGACGCCTGCGGCCAAGCGCCCGGCCAACACATTAACGTAGGCCGGGCGGGTCATGGCTGCGTAGCTCAGCGCTTGCTGCAACGCGGCGTCGAACTCGGTTTGCCTGGCCGGTACGGCGGCCAGCCCCGGCCCACCGGCCATCAAGTCAGCGGCGGGCAGATTAATCAGGCGTAATGGCAGACCCGCGCGAGCCAGCGCCTCTTTTAACTGCAACGCTGGCACCTCATAAGGGAACTGGATTTCCACCCCATCGAAGCCGGCGGCTGCTGCGGCTTGTACACGCGCCAGCAACGGTAGCTCAGTGAACAGCAGTGACAGGTTGGCGGCAATTTTCATGATTTTTGCTCGCGGTATAACTCAATCAAAGTGGCGGGATCGCGCTCAAGATTGCCCTGACTGCCGTGCAGGCGCATCAGTTGCGCGGCCAAGCCGGTCAGCGGCGTACTGGCGTCCTGCTCGCGGGCCAGTTTTACCGCCGTATCGAGGTCTTTGAGTAAGGTGCGCACATGCCATTTGATCGGTTCAAACTGGCGAGCAGCCATCTGCGGGGCCAAAATTTGCAGCGGTTTTGAGTCGGCAAAACCACCACTCAAAGCTTCTGCCAACAGACTGGCATCCACCCCACTCTGCTCGGCCAGCGCCACCACTTCGGCAATTACCAGAGCATTGCAGGCCACTAGCATTTGGTTGCAGACCTTGGTGACTTGGCCGGCGCCCAGGGCGCCCATGTGGGTGAGGCGCTGGCCCAAGTGGGCCAGAATCGGCCGCACCCGCGCCACGTCTTCCGCCCGGCCGCCGGCCATAATCGCCAAAGTGCCGGCCGTAGCGCCAGCGGTACCGCCAGACACCGGTGCATCCAGCCAATGCATGCCAGTGTGCGCAGCTAACTCAGCGGCCATCTCGCGAGTAGCGGCAGGCTCTAAGCTGGAAAAATCCACCAACAACTGGCCCGGCTTACCGCCGACAATAATGCCCTCTGGAGCAAACACCACCTGGCGTACTACTCGGGTATCGGCCAGGCACAACAAGATGATTTCGGCGTGTTGGCACAGCTCAGCGGGAGTGAGCACTTGGCGCGCTCCCGCGGCGACTAGCTCGGCGCACTTATCCGGCGAGCGGTTCCACACTGTTAGCGGATAACCGGCAGCGAGCAGGCGGCGACACATCGGCAGGCCCATCAAACCAATGCCAGCAAAGGCCAAGGCAGGTAAAGCAGCAGTCATCTCAGGCTCCTCAGCTCGGGCAATAGTTAAGTTTAACCAGCCTA
>JBBKVZ010000438.1:0-5200 GCA_037968715.1 Pseudomonas sp. | reverse complement strand
GCCAATACGGCATTCAAAACGCCTTGCTGGTCGACAACACCGGCGTGTGGCGTGATGCCGAAGGTCTGGGTCAGCATTTGGCCTGCCCAGGTATCGACCGTGTGGTACTCACCGCACCGGGCAAAGGCGAGCTGAAGAACATCGTACATGGCGTTAACCATGGCGATATCAGCGCTGACGATAAAATCATCTCGGCCGCTTCCTGCACCACCAACGCCATCGTGCCGATCCTCAAAGCCATCAACGATCGCTACGGCATCGCTAACGGCCACGTTGAGACGGTGCACTCGTACACCAACGACCAGAACCTGATCGACAACTTCCACAAAGGTGATCGCCGTGGTCGTTCGGCGCCGTTGAACATGGTGATCACAGAAACCGGTGCCGCCACTGCTGCTGCCAAAGCATTGCCAGTACTCAAGGGCAAGCTGACCGGCAACGCCATTCGCGTACCGACGCCGAACGTGTCGATGGCCATTCTCAATCTCAACCTTGAGAAAGCCAGTACTCGTGAAGAAATGAACGAGTACCTGCGCCACGCCGCATTGCACTCCGATCTGCATAAGCAGATCGATTTTGTGCAGTCGTTAGAAGTGGTTTCCACCGATTTCGTCGGTTCGCGTCACGCCGGCGTAGTTGATGCAGAAGCCACCATCTGCAACGACAACCGCGTTGTGCTCTATGTTTGGTATGACAACGAGTTCGGCTACAGCTGTCAGGTAGTGCGCGTGATGGAAGACATGGCCGGGGTTAACCCGCCTGCGTTCCCAAGCTAAATCAGCGCTGGCAACACAGTAAAACGGCAGCCTCGGCTGCCGTTTTGCATTTAAGTCCCTGAAGAACCGCTAAGTACTCTTGGCTAATTCAACCGTGTTCTCGATGCCATCCGGCTTTCGTGGCCACAACTGCGCTATCAACATACCGGTGAGCATCAGGGCGCAACCGATGTAACCGCGCAGCAGTAAGGTCTCATCCAAGAATAGACTGCCCGCCAGCGCTGCAAATACCGCTTCTAACGAGAAGATAATCGCGGCATGGGAGGCGATGGCGTGCTTTTGCGCAACCACTTGCAGGGTGTAGCCAATACCGCCAGCAATGACCCCGCCATAAAAGATCGCCGGGCCCGCTTGGATGATGGCAGCCAGGACTATCGGTTCGAAAATCACCGCCAGCAGTAAACTCAGCAGCGCGCACACGGCAAATTGCAGGAAGGCTAAGCGCAATGGATCGTGACGTCTGGCAAACACGCCGACCACCAGCACGTGGGTCGCCCAAACAAAGGCGCCGGCCAGTTGCAGCCAGTCGCCGGAAGCTACCTGGAAGTTATCGCCCACACACAATAGGAACATGCCGACCACGGCCATGATCGCCCCGAACCAGGTGCCGAATCCGGTTTTGTGACCAAGAAACAGGCCAATCACCGGCACTATAATTACATACAGGCCGGTGATGAAACCGGCATTGGTAACGCTGGTAAACAGCAGGCCGACTTGTTGTAAGTTGATGCCGATGGTCAGTACCAAACCCATTAAGCCACCGCCGATTAACAAACCTCGGTACAACAAGGGTTCGCCGGGGACTTGCCCGGACGCAGGGCGACGCAGAACAAATGGCAGCAGCACCAAAGTCGCTAAGCTAAAGCGCAGGCCGGTATAAAGAAACGGGCCGATATGGTCCATGCCCACGCGCTGGGCGATAAATGCCGAGCCCCAAATAATTGCAGTAAAGAGCATTAATAGGTCGGCACGCAGGGCTTGGCTTGGCATGTTAGAGCTCAGTGGGCAAAGGTTGAGACTGTGCCGCAAACACGCATACTTGACCACCCCATTAACGCTCGGCATGCTGCTGATCGCTTTTGGCTCACAACAACAATAGGAATGCCCGTGGCTGTTTATGAAATTTTGATCGTTGACGATCACCCGTTGTTTCGCAGCGCGCTTCAACAAGCGCTGAGTCTTGGCTTGGGACCCGATGTACGTTTGGTTGAAGCGGCCAGTATGGCTGAGCTAGAAGCCTGCTTGCTGGAGAAGGCCGATTGGGATTTGGTTCTGCTCGACCTGAATATGCCCGGCGTTTATGGCTTTTCGGGTTTAGTGTTATTGCGCGGGCAATATCCACAGATTCCGGTGCTGATGGTTTCTGCTCAGGAGGAAACAGCGGTGGTGGAGCGTGCGCGCGAGTTTGGTGCCAGCGGCTTCATTCCTAAATCGAGCAGCTTGCAAAGCATTCAGGACGGGGTGAATGCCGTGCTGGCTGGCGATGTTTGGTGGCCGGCGCAAAGTCAGGCCGCCGCCGGTTTGTCCGCTGAGGCTAAGTTGGCCAGTGCCGGTTTGGCCAGTTTGACCCCCCAGCAGTTTCGGGTATTGACCATGGTCTGTGATGGCTTGCTGAACAAGCAGATTGCTTATCAGTTAGGTGTCTCCGAGGCGACCATCAAAGCTCACGTAACCGCGATGTTTCGCAAACTTGGCGTGCGCACTCGCACCCAGGCGGCATTGTTGCTGCAACATTTGGAAGCTATACCCGCCAGCTAAGCGTGCGCATGACGGTATTTTTCACGTTTTTTTGATCGGTTTTCCGGTAGTCTGCCGGCCACTCAATTTCTGGTTGTTTTTGCTATGTCACCATTCAAAGGTCAGACCGGTCTAAAGCGGATTCTCAATGCCAGCGGCTATTCGATGGCCGGCTTGCGCGCCGCCTTCACTGGCGAGGCGGCATTTCGGCAGTTGGTACTGCTTAACGTAGTGCTGATCCCTTTGGCGTTCTTCTTTAACGTCAGCCGCGTTGAACGGGCCTTGATGATTGCCGTGTGTTTGCTGGCATTGATTGTTGAGTTGTTGAACTCGGCGATCGAGGCGGCGATTGATCGTATTTCTCTCGACCTGCACCCGTTGTCTAAAGACGCCAAAGACATGGGCAGCGCCGCGCAGTTTGTGGCCCTGAGCCTGATCGGTAGTGTTTGGGCGGTAATCCTGCTGTCTTAAACTGCGGCTAAACGATGGATGCCAAGATAATTTCATCGCTGCGGCGGATGCCCGCCGTAAGCGCTTGGCACTGCGCGACAAATTCGCGCATCGCGGTGCTTTGGTACTTTTGTTGGTGCCAAATAAAGTAGAACTGCCGGTTTAGGTCCAGTTCTGGCGTCTCTAGCGCCACCAAACTGCCGCGTCGAAAGGCATCCTGCAGGGCTAAACGTGAGATACAGCCGATGCCTAGGCCCGACTCCACTGCGCGCTTAATCGCCTCCGTGTGTTCAAGTTCGAGGCGGATATTCAGGGCGTGCGGGTGATGGCGCATGGCTTGGTCAAAGGTCAGACGCGTGCCTGAACCGCGCTCGCGCATAATCCAAGCTTCTTGCGCCAACTGCGCCACGCTGGCTTCGCCACGTTTAGCCAGCGGGTGTTGTGGGGCACAAAACACCACCAGTTGATCTTCAATCCACGGCTGCACGCTGATATCCGGGTGCTGACATTCGCCCTCGATTAGACCTAGATCAATTTCATACTGGGCCACTTGCTGCACGATGTGCTGGGTGTTTTGCACATGCAGGGTGACGCGGCATTCCGGGTGGCGCTGCATAAACTTGCCGATCAGCAGGGTGGCTAAATAATTACCGATAGTCAGTGTTGCGCCGACGGCCAGCGAGCCAAAGCCGCTCTTGCCATTGAGCAGGTCTTCGACCGCTTTGGCTTGATCGAGCAACGCCACCGCTTGTGGTAGCAGCTGTTGGCCGAGGGAGTTTAGGGTCAGGCGTTTACCGGCGCGATCAAATAACTGACAGCCAGATTGTCGCTCCAGTTCACTGAGCGAGCTACTGGCGGCAGACTGCGACAGCGCTAACGATTTAGCCGCGCGGCTAAGGCTTTGCTGCTGTGCGGTGCTGACAAATACTTGGAGTTGTTTGAGGGTAAAGTGCATATCGATAAAACCGATAATCCATATCTTGATAATTCATTTAACAGATATTGTTGCTGCTCGTAGAATAGCGCGTAATGCAACGTGTGCGGGTATCGGCAATTGCCGCTAACGCCATCACTAATCAGTAAGAGAGAGAGCCGTATGAGCAACCTGAACGTCGAGCGTGTACTCAGTGTCCACCACTGGAACGACACCCTGTTCAGCTTTAAAACCACCCGTAATCCTGGGCTGCGGTTCGAGAATGGCCAGTTTGTAATGATTGGTTTGCAGCAGGAAACTGGGCGGCCGCTGATGCGTGCTTACTCTATTGCCAGCCCGAACTACGAAGAACATCTGGAGTTCTTCAGCATTAAGGTGCAGAACGGCCCACTGACCTCGCAGTTGCAGCACTTAAAGCCTGGCGACGAGCTGATGGTTAGCCGCAAGCCTACCGGTACTTTGGTGCTCGACGACTTGCTGCCCGGCAAGCATCTGTACCTGCTCAGCACAGGCACCGGTTTGGCGCCGTTTATGAGCGTGATCCAAGACCCAGAAACCTATGAGCGTTTCGAAAAGGTCATCCTGATTCACGGTGTGCGCTACGTGAACGAAGTGGCTTACCGCGAGTTCATTACCGAGCACCTGCCGAAGAACGAGTTCTTTGGTGATGCCCTGAAAGAAAAGCTGATTTATTACCCGACTGTGACCCGTGAAGAGTTTGAAAACATGGGCCGTCTGACTGACTTGATGCGCAGTGGCAAGCTGTTCACTGACATTGGCCTGCCACCGATCAACCCGCAGGACGACCGTGCGATGATCTGCGGCAGCCCGAGCATGCTCGATGAGACCAGTGCTGTATTGGATGGTTTCGGCTTGAAAATCTCGGCTCGCATGGGTGACCCTGGCGACTACCTGATCGAGCGCGCCTTCGTCGAGAAGTAAGCCTTCGCTCTAAACAAACAACCCGCCGACTTAGACGGGTTGTTTGTTTAAGGCTGAATACTTTTGCTACGGACAATGCGGCTTGGCTGGCGATTTTGCGGGCTGTCGCTTCGCGCCGAGGCACCCTCCGTGTGATGGATTCACGCAATCGCGTAGGGCGCTACTCGCCGTAGGCAGTACGCGGCAATTTAGCCGATTACTGTGGTTTGGCGGGCTGTCGCTCGGCAACCGCTACCGGCGCTGCCCTATTTCCTACCTGCCTGTAGTCGTGCGCGCCGAGGCCGCCCTACGCCGGCACCACTTCTATTACCTGAATAAGCCCCGCATGCGGGTAATGCCAGCGTACTTGCACATCCCAAAA
>JBBKVZ010000437.1:0-4685 GCA_037968715.1 Pseudomonas sp. | reverse complement strand
GCCGCGCCCAACAACCCCAGCACACAGGCCAGCGCCATCGACGACAAAGCCAGCGCCAAGGTCAGCCACGCGCCATCAAGAATGGTCGAGCCATAGCCGTTAAGCATGGTTTAGCTCCTTTGCAGCGCACCACAACAGATCGGGCGCAGCCATAACGAAAAATGGCACAAACTACAGAGTGAAGTTTGTGCCATTTCAGGGGGGCGCTTACTGACCGTAAACGTTAAAGGTGAAGTACTTGTCCTGCACTTGCTGGTACTTACCATTGGCACGAATGGCGGCAATCGCAGCGTTAAACTTCTCTACAGTCGCCTTATCGCCTTTGCGCACAGCAATACCAGCACCGTCACCAAAATACTTCGGATCGTTATAGTCTGGACCTACCAGAATAAAGCCCTTACCCGCGTCGGTTTTGAGGAAGCCGTCATCGATATTGACCACGTCAGCCAGGGTGGCATCCAGACGACCTGAGGTCATATCGAGGAAAATCTCATTCTGCGAACCGTAACGCACCACTTCGATACCGGCCGGCACATAAACCTCAGTGGCGTAACGGTCATAGATGGACGCGCGCTGCACGCCAACTTTCTTACCTTTGAGGTCAACCAGCGGGTCATTAACCACAGTGCCGGCCTTCATCGCCAGCTTGGCAGGGGTGTGGTAGTACTTGTTGGTGAAGTCGACCGACTTCAGGCGCTCCGGAGTAATCGACATCGACGACAGCACGGCATCGAATTTGCGCACTTTCAGGGCCGGAATCAGACCATCGAATTCTTGCTCAATCCAAACACACTTAACCTGCATTTCGGCGCACAGGGCATTGCCGATATCGTAGTCAAAACCGGTGATGGCGCCTTCGGGGGTTTTCATCGCAAACGGTGGGTAAGCCGCTTCAATACCGATACGCACTGGCTTAGCTTCGTCGGCCATCGACAGTGGCGACAACAGCGAAAGCGCTAAAGCGCCGAGAAGTGCAAAGTTCTTCATCGTGGACTCTCTCCGGTGTAGTTGGCGGCAACTGGCCGAGCACTGGGGCCCGACACATGCGTGCATGAAGTGTAGAAACAGTCAGCCTATTTGCTTGAGACTAAAACGCTCCCAGAGCAAAAATTGCCTGTGTTGCATTCTAGCGACAGGCCCAAGACCGATATTTCTTCAATGCGACAACTAGTTACACAACAGCCTTTAACGCGGAGCGAGTGGATTGACATGCGCCGCAGAACATGCAGCGCAAGAAAAAGCAGCCAACCTTTTACAAAAGCAATAAACGCACCAATCTTGAAAAACCCCTCTAAAACGCCTATTCCAGCACCTACGCAGAAAACCACACACGGCAACGCGCTTCACTTCGCCCCATTGCGAGGCACACTGCTACCCAGCACGGTTACCTTTGGTGCTGCGCATAAGCACAACTTAGACGCGCAGCAGCCAGCAAAAGGCCGATTTTAATTGCACTAAAAACTTTACCCCAGCACAAACAATTACGCCCCCGCACAGCTTGTGGCCGTGCGGGGGCGTAATAAGCAGCCTGAATCAGACCACTTGCATGCTGCGATGTGTCTCAACCAGATGCTCCACCACACCAGGATCGGCCAGTGTAGAGATGTCGCCGAGGGTATCGTACTCGGCAACTGCGATCTTGCGCAGGATGCGGCGCATGATCTTGCCCGAGCGAGTCTTGGGTAACCCCGGAGCCCACTGGATCACGTCCGGCGAGGCGATCGGACCGATCTCCTTGCGGACCCAATTTTTCAGTTCTTGACGCAACGCATCGGACGGCTCCTCGCCACCATTCAAGGTCACATACACATAGATGCCCTGCCCTTTGATGTCATGCGGCACACCGACCACGGCGGCTTCGGCCACTTTCGGGTGGGCAACCATGGCACTCTCGATTTCAGCAGTTCCCATGCGATGGCCGGACACGTTGAGCACATCATCCACACGGCCGGTGATCCAGTAGTAACCGTCTTCATCGCGACGAGCGCCGTCGCCAGTGAAGTACATGCCTTTAAAGGTTTTGAAGTAGGTATCAACATAGCGATCGTGATCGCCATACAAGCTACGCGCCTGACCTGGCCACGAATCGATAATCACCAAATTACCTTCAACAGCCCCCTCCAGCAGGTTGCCCATGTTATCCACCAGCGCCGGCTGCACGCCGAAGAACGGCCGAGTAGCTGAACCCGGCTTAAGCGCTGTGGCACCCGGCAACGGCGTGATCATGATGCCGCCGGTTTCGGTCTGCCACCAAGTATCCACAATTGGGCAGCGCGACTTGCCCACTTCTTGGTAATACCACTGCCAAGCTTCAGGGTTGATCGGCTCACCCACCGAACCAAGCAGACGCAGACTAGAACCATCGGCGCCCTCCATCGCCTCTTTACCCTGAGCCATCATGGCGCGAATGGCCGTCGGCGCAGTGTAGAGAATGCTGACTTTGTGTTTGTCGACGATCTTCGCCACACGGGTCATATCTGGGTAGTTCGGCACGCCTTCAAACAATACGGTGGTGGCACCATTGGCCAACGGACCGTAAACGATATAGCTGTGCCCGGTAATCCAGCCCACATCAGCAGTGCACCAATAAACCTCACCCGGCTTGTAGTCGAACACCCGCTCATGGGTTAACGCCGCGTACAGCAGATAGCCGCCCGTGGTGTGCAACACGCCTTTAGGCTTACCGGTGGAGCCGGAGGTATAAAGAATAAACAGTGGGTCTTCAGCGCCCATTTCCTTCGGCGCGCAGTGACCGGAGGCCACTTTCATCAAGTCTTGATACCAAACGTCGCGATGCGGGTGCCACTTGATCTCACCACCGGTGCGGCGCACCACGATGATTTTCTGCACGCTATTGGTGTCAGGGTTAGCCAGCGCATCGTCGACATTGGCTTTCAGTGGGGTTTTCTTACCGCCGCGCACACCTTCATCAGCGGTGATCACAATCTTTGACTTACAGTCGATAATCCGTCCAGCCAGCGCTTCTGGCGAGAAGCCGCCAAACACTACCGAGTGAATCGCACCGATCCGCGTACAGGCCAGCATGGCCACCACAGCTTCGGGAATCATCGGCATATAGATAGTTACTACGTCGCCGCGGTGCACGTCCTGCCCACGCAAGGCGTTAGCAAACTTGCAAACCTGCTCGTGCAGTTGGCGGTAAGTGATTTCTTCGTGGTCCGCAGGGTCATCACCTTCCCAGATGATTGCCACCTGATCACCACGCTCCTCCAAATGCCGATCAAGGCAATTGGCCGACACGTTCAAGGTACCGTCAGCAAACCACTTAACATCCACCCGGTGATCGTCAAACGAGGTTTGCTTGACCTTAGTAAACGGGCTGATCCAGTCCAAGCGCTGGGCTTGCTCGCGCCAGAAACCATCGGGATTAATCACCGACTGCTGGTACATGGACTTGTAGGTCGCTTCGTCGGTTAGCGACTTGGCAGCCACTTCAGGACGAACGGGATACAGGGAAGCGGCACTCATGACGGTTACCTCACAGAATTGTTAATGTTGTTTTCTATGGGTCCATTTTTAGCACCACTAAGCCCTGCCACCTATTCGACCATGGTCCTAGTCGGCCTGATTTATTGCTCTCAAGGCAAAAAAATAGGCGACCCACAGGCCGCCCACATATTTCTGATTCTCGCCACTCGCGACTAGCGCCCCGCAGACAAACCCTGCGCGGCTAGCTGGCCACTCTCGAGCACACGCTTGGCACTCAGGTAACTCTTCTGCCAATAGCTGTTCGACAAGCTGTCCAGACGCACAGTGCCGCCACTTGAGGGCGCATGCACAAAGCGTCCCTCGCCAACATAAATGCCCGCGTGACTAACCCTGCCGCCACCGCTGGTGGCAAAAAACACCAGATCGCCAGTTTGCAAAGCATCACGTGCAATGCTCGGTACGCGCATAACAATCAACTCACGGGTTGAGCGCGGCAGCACAATACCGACAGCGTCGCGGTACACGTAGCCAATCAAGCCACTGCAATCAAAACCGCCCTGCGGGGTATTGCCGCCATACACGTAAGGCGTACCGACCAAACCAATGGCGCGCAAAAGCACATCATCGGCCGTCGGCGAAAACAGCTGAACTGGCTTTGCAACGCTAGGTGCTGGCGGCGGTGGCGAGCTGACACAGGCGGTCAGCAGGGTGATAGCGAGAAGAAGAGTGATGCGGGCCAACATTGGCATGTCAGGCTCCCTAAGACGAGATGCGCCCTACTCTGCCGCGCCACAGACCACGACGCAAGGGTCGTGGCGCGGTTAATGCTTAGTGATGCAGAGGATTATGCTCAGACTCTGTTGGCGCTTGGGCCAACACTCGCTTGGCTTCCATGAAGCTGGTACGCCAGTAGCGACTATCTAAACTGTCGACCCGCACGCCGCCACTGCGACTGCTGGACGAATGAATGAACTGGTCGTCACCGATATAGATGCCGGCATGACTTACCCGACCACGACCACGATTATTGAAGAAGACGATATCGCCCGGCTCCAGCTCTTCACGAGCAATCAGCGGCGCATCCAGGTTGATCATTTCACGAGTGGAGCGTGGCAGCTTGATGCCCGCCTCTTCGCGGAACAGGTAGCCAACAAAGCCACTGCAATCGAAACCGGTTTTGGTTGAAGTGCCACCCATACGATACCGGGTGCCAACCAACTCAAAACCACGATCAA
>JBBKVZ010000436.1:0-3883 GCA_037968715.1 Pseudomonas sp. | reverse complement strand
CTGCCCGTATGGTGCGCAACGAAATGCTTGGGAGCATGGGCGATGAACGATTTACAACACCTGTTCGAGAATAACGAGCGCTGGGCTGAAGCAATTAAAGAAGAAGATCCGGCCTTTTTTGAAAAGCTCGCTCAGCAACAGGTGCCCGAATATTTGTGGATCGGCTGCTCGGATGCCCGCGTGCCAGCCAACGAGATTGTCGGTTTGTTGCCGGGCGATTTGTTCGTGCATCGCAACGTCGCCAACGTGGTGTTGCACACCGACCTCAACTGCCTGTCGGTCATCCAGTATGCGGTCGATGTGCTCAAGGTTAAGCACATTCTGGTCACCGGCCACTACGGTTGTGGCGGTGTACGGGCGGCCATGCAAGACACCCAGTTCGGCCTGATCGACGGCTGGCTGCGCACCATTCGCGACCTCTACTACGACCAGCGCGAGCATATCGCCACGTTCGAAACAGAAGAAGCGCAGGTCGACCGCTTATGCGAGTTGAACGTGATTCAGCAAGTCGCCAACGTCAGCCATACCACCATCGTGCAGAACGCTTGGCACCGAGGGCAGTCGCTAGCGGTGCACGGCTGTATTTACGGGATCAAAGACGGTCGTTGGAAAAACCTCAATGTCACCGTCAGCGGCCTTGAGCAATTGCCGGCGCATTATCGGTTGCGTCCGCTCGGCTCACGCTAGTGATAGTTGCCGCGTCGGGTGCCGCGCTTGAGCCGCGCAAACTCTGTGTGATTGCCGGTGACGGCATCGGCCCGGAAGTGTTGCCAGTGGCAGTCGAGGTGCTGGAGAAACTGCTGCCAGGCCTGCAGGTCAGTGAGGCCGAAGCCGGTTGGCAGTGTTTTCAGCGTCACGGTTGTGCGGTGCCGCCGGCTACCTTGGCCAGCATGCAAGCCTGTGGCGCCGGACTGTTTGGCGCGGTGTCATCGCCCAGTGGCGTGGTTGCCGGTTATCGGAGCGCCATCTTAACCCTGCGCCAGAGCCTGGGGCTTAACGTTAATCTGCGTCCGGTGCGCACATGGCCGCATGTTTCACCGCAGCCTGGGGTAGACCTATTAATTCTGCGTGAGAACAGCGAAGGCCTGTACAGCGGCCGCGAACACTGGGAAAGCGAAGGCGTGGCCATCGCCGAACGGGTGATCAGTCGCGCAGCCTGCGAACGCCTCGCCGCCAGCGCCGTGCAAATCGCCACTGCGCGCAACAGCCGGCGCATCACCCTGGTACACAAAGCCAATGTGCTGCCCTTAACCTGTGGGCTGTTTCGTGACACCTGTCGTGCGGTGCTGGAAGCGGGCGGTTACGCCGCAGTATTGGATGAGCGTTTGGTGGATGTGGCCGCCTTGCAACTGGTGCAGAACCCACAAGCGTTCGACCTGATTGTCACCAGTAATCTGTTTGGCGACATTCTCTCTGACCTTGCCTGTCACTGGAGCGGCGGCCTTGGCTTGGCGCCGTCGCTGAATTGGGGGTCAGGCTTGGCTCTGGCTGAGCCGGTGCATGGTAGTGCCCCGGACATCGCCGGTAGCGGTCGCGCCAACCCGCTGGCGGCGATGCTTAGCGCGGCATTGCTGCTGCGTTATCACTGGCAACAACCGCTGCTAGCCGAGCGCCTCGAACAAGCGGTTAGCGATTTTCTGCAGCACGAGCAGCGGGTCGACTTCGGCCCCGAGACTACCCGAGTCATCGCTCAGGGCGTTTTGGCCCGGCTGTAAACGGTGCGGTTTGGCTTAACCCTTTTGACCATTCAGCGAGAACTTATATGAACGCGCTTACCGAGCCGCCCTCGCGGGCTGAGTTTCATCAAGAGCATCAAGCCCGCGCTGAGCAGCAAGCTCAGCGCTTACTGGCCGCCAAGGCGCAGCTCGGCGGTCGTTGGCTCGGCTGGGTGGCAGGCGAACTGTATGCCCTGAGTCCCGCGCCATTTGCGCAAATGGTCCGCCGCGAGCTGGAGCGGTTAAGTCAGTAAGCCCCAGCATCCCTGTGCGGATTAATGCTCGGGCGCAACAAGTAGGCGGTGGCCCATTGATTGCCGCTTATTTCACGCCAGCGGCTTTCTTCACGGCCGCCAGCCAGGCGGGGTCCAGCCGATAGATCTCAGTGTCCATACCCTGCGCAGTCATGCGCGCTTTATGTTGGTCAATTTCACGCATCTCTTGGCTAAGGGCACTGGAGTTGGCATCCAGTTGGTGCATTTGCGTCAGCCCCAAGTGATAAAAGCGCAGCAGATTCATCGCCGCCGGATCGCCTGCGGCTACGCCAGCCGTGACGTGGTGCATGATATTGGTAACGCGCATTAGGCTGCGCTTGAGCTGCCAGCCGTAAATGGCTGCCGCCATCCATGGCTGCGAAGACAACTTCAAACGCAGCAGCGCAATGCTCACCAGTAACCCGGCCACTACTCCGGCTGCATTTAGGCGAAAGTTGTCGCCGCCGGGTTCGCCAAACCACATCACCGCCGCAGTGGACAGCAGCATGGCCAGTGCAGCGAACATCACCGCGATAATCAGTGTGCTGCGCCGTGTTTGGCTACGGTAGGTCTCAGGGTCCTGCGGCTTGATTTCGAACATCACGGGTACATAACTCCAGTAGGCAAGGGCTAAATGCTATGGGCCATTATCACCCTTACACTGCGCCGCGGGCGTGTTTATGCGGCCCTTGACGCGCAACCCGTGCGCCATGCACTGAGCCAATCGGTATGCGCAGCGCCATTGATGTCCGTTCACCTCGGGCGGTTGTGGAGTATTCTCGCGGCCTAGGTCAGCACGTGAGCGTCGTCGCTACACGGGCTACTGGACAAAGCGTTAAGCCGGTGGTCGCTGAGGGTCGGCGAGTGCGCGTGAGCTATTATCGACAGCCTAACCAAGGCTTTATGAGTGGTGAAATGAGTACGATTAAGCGTCTGCTATGCGCATGGGGGCTCAGCTTCATCTGTATCGCGCCTGCAGTGCTGGCTGGCGAGCAGGTGATTTTGTACGGCGATGCTGCCTACCGGCCGTATAGTTTTGTCGAAGACGGTAAGTTCCAAGGCATGTATATCGACATCTTGAGTAAAGCCGCCGAACGACTAAAGCCAGATTACGACGTGCTGCTGGTGCCCGTACCGTGGCGCCGAGGATTACTGTATTTGCAGCGCGGCACCGGTTTGGCTTTGTTTCCGCCCGGTCTTAAAAAAGAGCGGGGCTACATCCAAACCTACTCCGTGCCCCTGTACCGAGAAACCGAAGTGGTGTTTTGCACCGGCCCAAACAGCCGCTACGCCCCGCATGCGTTCCCCGCCGACTTTAAGGGCCTGAAGATGGGCATCAATAACGGTTTTCTGCTCTCCGAGCGCCTGACTCAAGCGATAAATAGTGGCGTAATTCGCGTTGAAGAAGCCCGTGAGGAGGCAAACCTGCGCAAACTCGCCCGTGGCCGCATCGACTGCTATGTCAGCGACCGTGGTGCGGCGCTGCACCTGGCCCAAGAGCTGCGGGCTAAAGAGCCAGGTTTCACCCTGCAATTACAAGAGGTTGCCGAACTCTCGGAAGAGAACACCTACATCGGTTATAGCGCCAAAGCCAACCCCGCCTTCAAGCAAGACTTCATCCGCAAAATGGACGCCGTGTTGTCGGAGATGCAACGCAGCGGAGAAATCGACGCCATCGTCAGCGACTACTTTCGCTAGTCCGCGAAGAGGCATGCTGCTCGCTCGGCACCACCTTTCGTCTCCCCATTTACCCGGCGATATGAGCACATGTCGCCGGATCATCTGAGGTCGGCTTTGCTCCCTCCCGGCATAGCTTGGCGGCCTTTACAGCGCACTAGTGGTTAATGTGGGCTATGTCCTAGTTATGTGTTGCAGGCCCTATTTTGTAGGGTGGGCTTTAGCCCACCAGCGCGG
>JBBKVZ010000435.1:0-14088 GCA_037968715.1 Pseudomonas sp. | reverse complement strand
CCACTACCCTGCCCACGCCTGAGCCGTTGATCGCCAGCATGCTGCAACACCGCTCGGTGCGCGCCTACGACGATCGACCGGTGGCTGAGCACACGCTAAGTTGGGCCATCGCCGCCGCTCAGTCGGCATCAACCTCGTCCAACCTCCAAGCCTGGAGCGTGATTGCCGTGCGCGATCGTGAGCGCCTGGCAAGGTTGGCTCAGCTGTGCGGCAACCAGCG
The DNA here is from genome assembly GCA_037968715.1 of Pseudomonas sp. GTDB lineage: Bacteria > Pseudomonadota > Gammaproteobacteria > Pseudomonadales > Pseudomonadaceae > Aquipseudomonas. Next base: position 13,868 of record JBBKVZ010000435.1, on the reverse strand, counting down.
CCATGTGCAACAAGCGCCTGTGCTTTTGGTATGGCTGGTGGACTGGTCGCGTCTGCGCCGGTTGGGCCAAGCCATACAGATGCCCACTGATGGTATCGATTACCTAGAAAGCTACACCGTCGGGGTGGCCGACGCCGCACTGGCAGCGCAGAACGCTGCGGTTGCGTTGGAGGCGCAAGGGCTTGGCATCGTCTATATCGGCGGCATGCGCAATCAGCCGCAAGCTGTAGCCGAAGAGCTGGGCCTGCCCAGCGACACCTTCGCAGTTTTCGGTATGTGCGTCGGTTATCCCGACCCTGCGCACCCCGCGGACATCAAACCGCGTCTTGCGCAATCGGCAATCCTCCACCAAGAGCGCTACGACGCAAGCAACGAAGCACAGGCCGTCAGCACCTATGACCAGCTAATGCGCAGTTTCCAACACCAACAACAACGTGACGAGCGAGCTTGGTCGAGCGTGGCCGTGGAACGCATTAAAGGCCCTGAGTCGTTGAGCGGGCGGCATTTGCTGCGCGCCGCATTGAACAAGCTGGGCTTCGCCCTGCGTTGATATAAAGAGAGTTTCTATGACCCGCCAAATGCAAATAAGTCGGCACAGCAATCCCTGGCAGCGCAGGTTTCGCCTCGCTACGTTATTGCTCGCGATAGGTACAACCCTGCCCCTGCGGGCCGAAACGGGCGCTGCGCAAAGCCAGCAGAACAGCATCGGGCAGATCGAAGCGGTTTTCGCATTCAACGGTGCGATGCCGACCGGCGTGACGGTCAGCGAGGACGGGCGCGTCTTCGTTAACTTCCCGCGTTGGGGCGATGATGTGCCCTACACCGTCGGCGAGATTCGCGGTAAGGATGTGGTGCCCTACCCCAACTTGGCCGTTAATCAGCAGGATCTGGCGCACCCAGAACTGGGACTTATCAGCGTACAAAGCGTGGTTGCCGATCAACGCGGCAGCTTGTGGATTCTCGACAGCGCCGCGCCGAATCTGGGTCAGCCCGTCTCTGGCGGTGCCAAGTTGGTTCAGGTCGACCTGCAAACCAATACCATCAGCCGGCGCCTGGTTTTGCCGGCGTCGGTGGTGTTACCCACAACCTATCTCAACGACGTGCGCTTCGATTTTAACCACGCAAGTGCCGGCTATGCCTATATCACCGACTCGTCCAGCCGTGGCCCGGCCGCGCTGATAGTGGTGGATTTAGCCAGCGGTGAAGCCTGGCGGCGGTTGAGCGGTCACGCCTCAGTGCAGCCCGATCCAAGCTTTGTACCTAACGTGGAGGGCCAGCCGCTGAAAATCAGGCTGCCTGGCCAGGCACCCGCTGACTTCGCGGTGGGTGCCGACGGCATCGCCCTGTCGAAAGATGGCTCAACCTTGTATTACAGCCCGTTGTCGAGCCGGCACTTGTTCGCGGTGCCCACGGCGTTGTTACGCGACCGCAACCGTAGCGAAAGTGAAGTTGCCGCCGCCGTACAAGACCTCGGGGAGAAAGGTGCATCCGACGGCTTAGAGGCCGACAAGTTTGATCGGCTGTACGCAACAGACTACGAACAAGGCGCTATTCGCCGCCGCGACAGTGATGGCCACTGGACAACCCTCGCGCGCGACCCGCGTATGCAATGGCCCGACAGCCTTGCCCTGCACGGTGGCTGGCTGTACTTCACGGCCAATCAGTTGCACCGCCAGGCCCTGTTCCACAACGGCCAAGACCAGCGTGTGAAACCCTACATGCTCTATCGCTTGCGGGTAAATCAGCCCGCGCCGTAAGCGCGTGATCAGCGACTTTCCAAGCGACGCCCGTAAGGCTTTAGCGACCCGCTATTGCGGCGCCATACACCACGATGCGAATGGGCTTTGGCCCTCACTGAGCAGGAGAATTACATGGCTTATGCAACGATTAATCCCTACACCGGGGAAGTGCTCAAGACATTCCCCGACGCAAGCGATACTCAGGTTGCCCAGGCGTTAGACAACGCCCACAACGCCTTCCTTGACTGGCGAGAGCGCTCATTCGCCGAGCGCAGCGTGATCTTGCAGCGCGCTGCCGACTTGCTAAGAGCGCAGGCCAACGACTTCGCCTGCCTGATGACGCTCGAGATGGGCAAGATCACCGCTGAGGCCCTCGGCGAGGTGGAACTTTCGGCGAGTATTTTCGAGTACTACGTTAAGCATGCAGAGGCCTTGATGGCCCCACAAAAGCTGCCGGTGGCCGACCCGTCGGAAGGTGAAGCGACCCTAATCCATCAGCCGCTGGGCATTATCTTGGCCATCGAGCCGTGGAATTTCCCCTACTACCAAATCGCCCGCATCCTCGCCCCGCAACTGGCTGCGGGGAATACCCTGCTGCTTAAGCACGCCTCAAACGTACCGCAGTGCGCTGCAGCTTTCGAGCAGCTGTTGCTCGATGCAGGCTTGCCCGTTGGCGGATTCAGCAATCTATTTGCCACGCGCGAGCAGATCGAAACCATCATCAACGACCCTCGCGTGCACGGCGTGGCACTGACGGGTTCCGAAGGCGCCGGCGCCGTTATCGCAGCCCAAGCCGGTAAGGCGCTGAAGAAGTCCACACTGGAACTCGGTGGCGCCGATGCGCTGATCGTTCTGCACGATGCCGAGCTGGAAAAAACCGCAAAATGGGCCGTGTTTGGCCGGCATTGGAACGCCGGCCAAGTGTGCATTTCATCGAAACGGATGATCGTAGTGGATGCGGTTTATGAGCAGTTTATGCAGCTCTACAGCGAAGGCGTAGTGCAACTAAAGGCAGGCGACCCTTTTGATCCGCAAACCACTCTCGCTCCGTTGTCCTCGCAGGCGGCTGCCGACGAAATCCGCGAGAAGATCCGCGATGCCGTGGCGCATGGCGCAACAGCCACCGAAGTGGGCCCCAAGGTGCCAAGTAGCGGGGCCTTCGTACAACCGACCTTCCTCACCAATTTAACCCCGGAAAACCCCGCTTATTACTGGGAGTTCTTCGGCCCGGTATCGATGATTTTCCGCGCCAAAGACGAGCAAGACGCCGTGCGTATCGCCAACGATTCGCCGTATGGGCTGGGTGGTTCGGTATTTACCGCCGACACCAAACGCGGCGCCGAAGTGGCTAAGCGCATCACCACCGGCATGGTATTCGTCAATCATCCAACCGCAGCCAAAGCCGACCTGCCCTTCGGCGGGGTTAAGCGCTCCGGTTACGGCCGCGAACTGATTGGCCTAGGCATTAAAGAGTTCGTTAATCACAAGTTGATTAACGTCGTTGATATCGACGCACCTTTTTAACATTCCATCATCACGCCACTCGCTCTGCCGCGACGGGCAGAGCTAAGGCATGCGCTACTGGCTCCACGTGGTAGCTAGCAAGCCGAAACAAATTAGGGGCGCAAACCGAGCATGCTAGGTTTGCGCCCCTAATAGTTTTGGCTATGTCCTAGTTATGTGTTGTGGCCCTATTTTGTAGGGTGGGCTTTAGCCCACCAGCGTGAGGTTAAGAGCCTTGGTGGGCTAAAGCCCACCCTACGTTTTGCGCTCAACACGTAACGGCTACATAGCTATAGCTTTAGCCCGCTAACTGCTCAGCAACGCACAACTCACGCGGCACCGATCTGCGGCAAACACGGCCGACGCAAAGTGCCAGCACACACAGCGGTTTCATCAGCGCGGATTACAGCTGCAGCTCTTCAGCCAGTTCCTCAAGGATGAAGACTTGCCGATCGGCCAATAAATCAGTCAGCGCATTAGCCATGGTTTGGTAGTGCGGCATCAGCCTATGGCGCTCGATTGCCGCTTGGCTAGCCCAGCGCTCGACGAACACGAAACGTCCTTCTTGCTCGATGCTGCGATGCAGGATGTATGACAGACAGCCGTCCTCGGCTCTGGATGGCTGGACACAGGCGCGCAAAATCTGCTCAACCTCGTGCTCTTTACCCTTGTTGGCCAGCAGTGCGGCCACGATGCGGATGGTTTGACTCATGCTGATGTTTCCTCGCTCGATAATTAGTCAGCCGTACACGGCGCATTGCCGATCAGCCGCGTCGTCAGTGACGGTTTCTGGCCGGCCAGCGATCACTAGCGCGTCGCTGTCATGAATTTGTGCAGACCGAAAGCGCAGGCTGGCACCGTTACGACCGTTGAGTACCGCCTGGATTTCCGCCAACACCGCCATGGCCACGCTTTCTGGAGTGTCGCCACCCAAGTCCAAACCAATCGGATAATGCAGATTCGCCATGTCGGGCAACTCGCCCTGCAGTTGGTAGATACCCGCCAATAGTCGCTCGGTGCGCTCGCGCGGCCCCAACTGACCGACATAGCAGGGGGCACTGTGCAGCACGCCTTGCAGCCAATGTGCGTCTTGCACCAGGCTATGGGTCATCACCGCCACCGCAGCGCCGCGTACCAACTCGTTGTATGCGAAAGGCTGCTCAATATTGCCCACCAGCACTTGGTCGGCTTCGGGAAAACGCTCGGCTCTGGCGAAGTGTGCTCGACCGTCGATCACCGACACATGCCAGCCCAGCAACTTGGCCATGCGCACCAGCGGTTGGGCATCATGGCCCGCACCAAATACCACTAAGCGCCGCACCGGTGGCAGGTATTCGAGGAACACCTCAACCTCGTGCGAGCCATTGCGGTAAACACACAGTGAAGACTTGCCGCGCAACAAGGTCTGTTGCAGGTCAGCCCGCAGTCGCTCCGCCAGTGGCGAGCCGAGCAGCTCACCTTCGCCCTGTTGCCCCGAGAGCAACAGCAAACGCTCGCCGAGCCGTGGCTGGCCACCCGCTGGGCCGGCGATTACCGTGGCGATGGCCGCGGGTTGCTGGCTGTCGCGCACCTGAGTCAGGGTGTCGAGCAACCGACAAGGCCCGCTGGCCGGCAAGCGTTCGAACAGCACGTAAACCTTGCCGTTACAGCCCAGCCCGAAGCTCAGTGCTTCTTCGCTAGCCTCGTCCGCCTCGGCGGTGCTGTAGCTGCGCAGCGCTGGCCCGGTTTCGGTTAACCACCAAGCTTTTTTGGCCACTTCCGCTTCTAGGCAACCACCACTGATGGTGCCCTCGGGCCTGCCGAAACGCGAGACCAGCATGCGTGCACCGGGCCGTCGATAGGCCGAACCTTCGACCTTAACCACCGTGGCTAGCACAGCGTCCCGGCCAGCGGCTCGCTCCGTCAGAACCGCATCCAGCAAGGTATTCAAACCGGCCATGGCACACCTATCAATGCAGAGACACGGCGCGCCGCTCGGCCACCGCCGACGCCGTAATCTCGGCATCGCTGGTGCCGAATTGCTGCAGCACGAAGCTGGCTAACGCGGCCAATTCTTGGTCGTTGTAGATGGTCCCGAACGACGGCATGCGCCGGTCCACGCGGGTATCAACTGAACCATGCCCACTCAACAGGACACCCAACAGATTACTGGCGGCAGGGTCGTTGACCGTTTTTAGGCCCAGCAACATGGCCGACGAACTCTGGTTGCCCGTACCGTCCCAACGGTGACAACTGGCACACGCGTCGGCGAACACCTTGTAACCGAGGGCATTGCCACTGTCCCGTCCCACCAGCTTGGCTTGCTGCGGGCGAGCCACACCGGCGCTGCGCGCTGGCGACGCTTTTAAGTAAACGGCCATCGCTTGGCGGTCGGCGTCAGTCAGATGCCGCAGGCTGTGCTCCACTACGTCGGCCATGGGCCCGGTGGCCATGCCCCAGCCCGGCGCAGTGCCTTCTTTAAAGTACTGCGCCAGCACGTCCGTGGGCCAAGCGCCGACACCATGTTCTGGGTCGGAGCTAATGTTGTAAGCGTTCCAACCCTGAATCAGGTTACCCGCCAGCGCGCGCTCGCCGCTGACCGCTTGGAATATGTTGCGCGGCGAATGGCACTCGCCGCAGTGGCCCGGACCTTCCACCAAATACCGGCCGCGATTCCACTGGTCTGACTGTTGGCTGTCTGGCTGAAATCGCTGGTTGTCGAGGAATAGAAAATTCCAGAAAACCATGCCCCAACGCTGGTTGAACGGAAAGCTCAACTGGCTTTCCCGCGATGCCTGCACCACGGGCTGCAAGCTATTGAGGTAGGCCTTGATGGCCAGAATCTCGTCGCGCGGCATTTTGCTGTAAGAGGTATACGGAAACGCCGGGTAGTAATGTTTGCCATCGCGGCCCACGCCAGTTTGCAGGGCGCTGACAAACTCGTCGTCAGTCCAAGCGCCGATACCGGTTTTCTGGTCCGGGGTGATATTGGGTGAAAACAGCGAGCCGAACGGCAGCTTAAACTCGACACCACCGGCGAAGGGTTTGCCGCCCGCAACGGTATGACAGACCACGCAATCTGCGGCGTGCGTAAGGTATTCGCCCTGCGCGAGCACGTCGTTCTCGGCGTGGGCCGCCTGCGCCAACAGAACGCCGCTGGCGAGCGCTAGTAAGTTTTTTCTCAGCTTCATCAGTAACTCCTCAAACCGGGTAGTAGCCAGAGCGGCTCAACGGCAATCGACGGATGCGCTTACCGGATGCCGCGAACAGCGCGTTGACCAGAGCCGGGCCGATCAAAGCAGTGCCGGCCTCCCCAACCCCGCCCGGCGCTTCTAGGCTAGGTAGCAGATGCACCTCTACCGCCGGCGCTTCGCTGATGCGCAACTGCCGGTAATTGTGGAAATTGGTCTGCTGAACCTGGCCGTTCTCGAGCAGAATTTCGTTGAACAAAGAGGCGGATAAGCCGAACAAGGTGCCGCCTTCGATCTGCGCCATGACGGATGTCGGGTTGGTTGCGAAGCCGCAGTCCACCACACTGACCAAGCGTTTGATGCGCAAGCCCAAGTCGCCCGGCACTGCCAGCTCGACGAGGGTGGCCACGTCGCTGCCACACTCCTCACCAACCGCAACACCACGACCCTGCCCTGCGGGCAAAGGCTTGTTCCAGTCGCTCTTCTCGGCCAGCAAACGCAGCACCGCCTGAGCACGTGGCTGGTCGGCCATTAGCTCTAGCCGATAGGCCACTGGGTCCGCTTTAGCGTTATGCGCCAGCTCATCGATAAAACACTCAAGAGCATAAGTACTGCGCAGCACGCCCACGCCTCGCCACCATGAAACCGGCACCACATCTGGGTCTTGACGGATATAGCGAACCTGCAAATTAGGCAGGCGATAGAGAGGTTCAATTGCCACTTCCACGGCATCGGCATCCACACCACTAGGCGGCAAACTACCGGCATAGCGGGCGAGAATCGATCCGCCGGCGATGCGGTGCTCCCAGCCTAATGGACGCCCTTTGTCATCCAGAGCGGCCTGCATACGGTCGGCATACAGCGGCCGGTAGAGGTCGTGAGTCATGTCCTCCTCACGGCTCCAGATCAGCTTGATCGGATAGTCGACATGACGCGCGATATCCACCGCTTGGGTGATGAAGTCGAAGTCCAAACGCCGGCCGAATGCCCCACCGATCAACTGGTTATGCACCTGGATTTTATCGGCAGGCAGCCCGGTGATTTTCGCGGCAGTCTGCTGGGCGAAGACCGGCACTTGCGTGCCCACCCAAAGCTCGCAAGCATCTTTACGCACATGAGCCACGCAGCTCATCGGCTCAAGCGGCGAATGCGATAAAAGTGCCTGCTCATAGACAGCCTCGAACTGGCTGGCTGACGCTTGCTTAGCTTGTTCGATGTCGCCCGTGCGCTTGGCTACCACGCCATCACGGCTACTCGCCGCGAGCAGCTCTTGGTCCAACTGTTTGGAACCGATAGTGGCATTGGGTCCGAGATCCCACTCGATCTTCAGCGCCTTAATGCCCTGCTGACAGGCCCAGAAGTTAGTCGCGGTGACGGCTACGGCATTGTCTAGGCGCACGATGTCGCGCACCCCAAGCACTCGACGCGCTTGGCTGTCATCAACCTTGAGCAGCCGTCCACCATGCACCGGACAGGTGATGGTGGAGGCAACCAGCATGCCGGGCACTTGCAGGTCGATGGTAAAGCGCGCTTTGCCGTTGACCTTAGCCGGAGTGTCTAAACGCCGCGCCGGAGTACCGAGAAGCGTGAACTGCTCAGGGGTTTTTAGTACTACGTCGCTGGGCAACGGCAGCGTGGCAGCGGCCTCAACCAGATCGCCGTAATCAGCCTGCAGGCCATTGGGGCCAAATACGCGACCGTTCTGCGCGTGGCACAAACTCGGCGCCACCTGCCATTGCAGAGCTGCAGCCTGAATCAACAAAATACGCGCCGTGGCGCCCGCCCGGCGCAACGGCTCCCACGTGTAACGGGTAGACGTAGAACCACCCGTCGCCTGAAACTGCAGCAGGGTGTCGGTATACAGGGCTGCGTCTGGCGGTGCCTCCTGGATGACCACCTGATTCAGGCTCACCTCAAGTTCCTCCGCCACCATCATGGCAATACCCGTTTGTGCGCCCTGGCCCATTTCGATCTTCGGCGAAATAACCGTTACCACGCCATCATGACCAACCCGCACAAAGGCACCAAAACCATCCCCAGAGCGATCGCCCAGTCGGCCGACAGCTGCGGCCTCAGCAGCCACACCTTTCGAAGCCAGTGGCGGTAGCCAGGTACTCAGCACTAAACCACCAAGGGCAAGACTGCCGCCCTGCAGAAGGCGACGACGGGAAATATCCAAATTAACCGGGTTGCGCTTGTCCATATTAAGCCTCTCCTGCCGCGCCAACGCTTTTGATGGCCGAGCGAATTCGCGTGTACGTCGCGCAACGGCAAAGGTTGCCAGCCATTGCCGCATCGATGGCCTGATCATCTGGATTAGGCTGGCTTTTTAGCAAGGCGCTGGCCGCCATAATCTGCCCAGACTGGCAGTAGCCGCATTGCACAACTTCATGCTCCAGCCAGGCTTGCTGTACCGCCTGGCCCACTGGCGTTTCACCAATGGCTTCAATCGTGGTGATCGAACGGTTCGCCACACTGCCAACCGGCGTCACGCACGAACGGATCGGCTGACCATCCAGATGCACGGTGCAAACGCCACACTGGGCAATGCCACAACCGTATTTTGTTCCGGTCAGGCCGAGCACATCGCGCAGCACCCAAAGCAGAGGCATATCCTCTGGCACGTCGACCTGCTGCGACTGCCCATTGATGATTAGCGTTTGCATACTTTTTCCTCAGCCTAATATTGTTAATTTCGACAAATCTTATTGCCTGTCAGAGCCTATTTTTACTGAACATAATATTAGCTACATTCTCTCAAGCGCTCATGAAACCATATGCCTTAAGCGCGAAATTAGCCAACCCGCCAGTGGAAAAGATAGCAACTGGGTGATAGGCACCAACACCAGCACTTCAACCAGCACGGTTAACGGAAAACTCAGCTCTTGGGTAATAGGCTTCAACAGATTCAGCACTATAAACAACGTTGGATACAGCCCCACACAACCAACCAGAATGCGCCAAAACGCCGAATTTAATTTATGTTCTGCCCTACTTTGCATCTTCATATAAGTCTCTGTAAGCAGCGCAACATTTAACGCCGTGCTTCATCGAATAAAAATCCCGGCCATTAAGGAGCATGAAATGACCGGGCAAAAAACGGGCCGAAGCGCAATCCGAAAAGCCACCTCTGCGCGGCGCAAGTTGCGCGCGCGTGACTAGCACAAGGTGTCGTTTGAGTTGCTTGGCTTGCCTTCGTCGAGGCAGGGTAACAATAGATTAGACCAGTCGTCTACAAACAATTTCGCTCAATGCTCACGCCCACACTGCACGTCCAGAGCCATCGCACGCGGCCACGAGCAATCCAAAATACAAGCTAGAGGGCGCATGAATTGCGGCTACCCGCGCGATTAACCCCGCGCAGAGCTCAATCCAAATCAGCTTAGCTCTCAACTAGTAGACCGGTTAACTATTGAGGAATACACTAACCCCACTCAGCGCTCTCACCGACTGGCGAGCGCTGCAGCCATGTAATAAACAAGTAATGATCGCCGGGCTGAGTGGTCCAGTGTGACAACCCCAAACGGAATCAAAACGATGATAAAACTTCACCACCTGAATGATTCACGCTCAATTCGTATCCTCTGGCTACTGGAGGAAATTGGTGAGCCGTATGAATTAATAAAATACCAGCGCGATGAGAAAACTCACTTAGCCCCCGCATCACTAAAGGCCATTCATCCGCTCGGCAAATCTCCGGTTATTGAGTTAAATGGCCAAGTCATTGCAGAGTCTGGCGCGATTGTGGAAATCCTGATCAAGCGCTTTGCCCCGCATTTAGCACCCGACGAACGCTCAGCAGAATATATTGACTATTTACAGTGGATTCATTTCTCAGAAAGCTCAGCGATGCTGCCGTTCCTGCTAAAAGTATTCAATCAATATGAAATCAAATCAGGCACCGACCTGAAGTTTCTTAATGGCTATGCAGAAACAGAATTTAATAAAGTTTTTTCATACATAAACGATTATCTGCACGGCAAGAAGTTCTTAGTCGAAGAACGCCTAACCGGGGCAGATTTTATGCTGGGCTTTGTCGTGCAAGGAGCACTACAAATGCTCAGTCCGGGGAGCAAATTCCCGCATATCGAAAGCTACATTGGCAACCTTGAAAGCCAGGCTAGCTATCAACGCGCGCTGAAAATAGAAGCAAACTAAATAACCCGGCGCTAGGTTGCCGCCATTGCATAGCAGGCATTTTCAGCCATTGAGGGTGGTTGACCGGCAAGGAAAGTAAGTGTTCGCCGGCGGGCGTTGACAGAAGTACCGCTGCAGCCATCGACTGGCAGTTGTTGGTCAACGCATTACGGGCGAGCACCGAATCAACCTGCTGTGCCACAAGGCGGCTTAGACTTATCTTTGCATATTGTGTTGAAAGTAGAGCTTTTCGTCGCCATACCGAGATGCCACGATCTTGGAATTTAGAACCAGCTGGCCTAAAAGTTTAGCCTGCTCAACCGTCTCGCCTTTATCCAAGGCGTAAACGTCGTACAGCACCTCGCCAACAGGGAAGTCCGTCAGCTTTAGCCGAAAGTCATCCTGCATTGTCACCCCGTTGAAGCGAGCAACAGCTGCCGGCCGCGGCTTAAAAAGAAGTTGGTAAGGCGCCCTTGGCGCAGCCACTTTAGAGCCATCGGCGTTAATATCGGCCAGGTGCTCAACGGTCAAGCGACCGGGATCTGAATCTCTAGCCCCAAAATGTATGGCTGCCACTTCAAAGAAACCGGCGAGTACGCGTGTCACAAAAGAGGCTGCGGGTGGAATGATGTTGCTGAAAGTTTTCTCGAAGAAGTTGTACCCCTCTTGACCATCGATGGAATTCATAACCTGTAAATTGACTGACGGGTGATTACCGTCAATGAAAAACTTCAACGCTAAGGCCGGCACAGAGTGGGTATCCGTCGGCTTAGTCGCCAACGAAAAACGACCAATCACGCAGTCGGCTCCGCGTTGAAAGATGCCGGTATAGCGACTCGCCACAGCAAAGTTCACCACAAACCGCAAACGCGCCTCTGCACCAAATGCATGCACCAATTTGCGCCGTCCTTGCTCCAGCTCATCCCCGTGCGCAGTCAGCGATTTAACCGTAAAACTCGGCATTGCCAAGGTTAAAATATCGCCGATGCCTGGCGCAGTCAGCGCGGGGAGTTCCGGACCGTATAAGGAAGGCACAATCTTGTTATTCCATATGAAATCCGCCTTTTGACACGCCGATTGAGACCGCGCTACGGCAACCTCGGTGCTTGATAACGGCTGAACGTTGGGGGGTTGGCAGCCCGTCGTCGTGAATACTAAAAGGGCGGATAAAAGCATACTTGCTTTGCTCAACGGCATCGTCTGACTCCGAGTATTACCTGCCGATGTATACGCAATAACCACGATATTCGTGTAGCGCGGCAGATTGCTGTGTCCGGTTCTGCTGCACCGGTGGTACCACGGCTTGCATACCGAGCGGGTTGCGCATCAATGCTTGCGAGCTCCGCAGAGCATCTGCGGATGCTTCATAGGTTCAGGCACACCGGTCTAACTAGGGATTGCTGTTCGAGTCGGCACGAGCGCTTCTTTCAAAGCAGCCTCGCGCTGATTCGACTTCGGCAGCGCCTTAGTCATGGCAGCTTTCGGCGCAGTTGATCATCAGGCGAAAATGTTCGGCTTCGACGTTTTTGCTTCCTGCCGCAAGGCAATGGGTCATCGCGGTCTGCAAGCAGGTTGCGTGGCAGTGACTACAGGCATCAATGCAAGGCCGCATGCTTTCGTGAGTCCCAGTGTGGTGTGCCATCTGGTTCTCGTTCATTGATATGTTCTCCAGTAATGCTGATGTGATCGGCGACTTGCGTCAGCTTTGAACACCCACTTCTCTCGGTGTACGTGCAGTTTGGCCCCACTATTCAGTAACGTCCGTGCACTGACGAACATAAGAAATTGTTGAGATCGCGCGTAATCCACTCGGCGCGCTGCTTAGCCAGGCTGAGTTTTTTCGCCGGCCAATGCCCGTTGCTGCTGGCTCTGGCAACGACCAACAGTCACTTAACGCTGCGACAATCCGGCTAGGCACCAATGTGCAAGCAGACAGAAGCCGACGTCTGTTCGCTGCCGAACAGACGCAGACATTTCGCGAGTTCTAGGGTTGGCTGATGAACAAGCAACGCAATCTCGACTCGCTGCAACACCTAGATGCCTATTGGCGCGCCGCCAACTACCTCTCGGTCGGGCAGATCTTCTTGTGGGACAACCCGCTGCTTAAGCGCGCGTTAACCCTGGCCGACGTGAAACCCATGTTGCTTGGGCACTGGGGAACGACCCCCGGGCAAAACTTTATCTACGCGCACTTGAACCGTGTCATCAAGGCTTATGAGCTGGATATGATCTACGTTTCAGGCCCCGGCCACGGTGGCCCGGCGGTGGTCGGCAACACTTATCTGGAGGGTAGCTACAGCGAGGTTTACCCCGAGATCAGCCGTGACGAGGCCGGGCTAAAAAAACTGTTCAGGCAGTTCTCGTTTCCCGGCGGCATTCCTAGCCATGCCTCGCCAGAATGTCCGGGCTCGATTCACGAAGGCGGCGAACTGGGCTACTCGCTCAGCCATTCGTTTGGCGCCGTATTCGACAACCCGGATCTGATCGTCGCCTGTGTGGTCGGCGATGGCGAGGCCGAGACCGGTCCGCTGGCAACCGCCTGGCACTCCAACAAGTTTCTCGACCCGCTAACCGATGGTGCAGTGCTGCCGATCCTGCACCTTAACGGCTACAAGATTGCTAACCCGACGATACTGGCGCGCATCAGCCACGAGGAACTGGAACAGTTTCTGCGCGGCTGTGGCTGGACGCCGATTTTCGTCGAGGGGCATGAGCCCGAGTCCATGCATGCATTGATGGCCGCGGCGCTGGACCAGGCGGTGCTAGAGATTCAGCGCATCCAACATCAGGCTCGCCACCAAGGCCATACCGAGCGGGCGCGCTGGCCGATGATCGTGCTCAACTCACCCAAGGGTTGGACAGGGCCTAAGGAGGTGGATGGTCAGCCCATCGAGGGCAACTTTCGTGCGCACCAAGTGCCGCTGCATCCGGCCCAACACCCCGAGCACCTGCAGTTGCTGGAAGACTGGCTGCGCAGCTACCGACCTGACGAACTCTTCGATGCACAGGGTCGACTGCGGCCAGAACTGGCCGCGCTGGCACCCAGCGGCCCGCGCCGCATGGGTGCGAATCCCCACGCCAACGGCGGCTTACTGCTAGAGGATTTGCAGCTACCCGACTACCGCGAGTACGCCGCACAGGTGCCGGCGCCCGGTGTACCGGGGATCGGCGACACGCGCGTGCTCGGTCCATTCCTGCGTGATGTGGCACGGCTCAACGCCGCCCAGAGCAACTTCCGCATCTTCGGCCCGGATGAAACCGTCTCCAACGGACTGGCCGCCGTATTTGCAACAACCAACCGCCAATGGAACGCCGCCAC
>JBBKVZ010000434.1:0-4083 GCA_037968715.1 Pseudomonas sp. | reverse complement strand
GCCGGCAATACCCGTTTAAAGGCCTGTGGCAGCACCACATAACGCATCGCCTGCATGCCATTCAAGCCCAGCGAGCGGGCGGCCTCAGCCTGACCTTTGACCACCGACTGCACGCCAGCGCGGACGATTTCCGCCACATAGGCGCCGGTAAACAGCGCCAGCGCCGCCACCCCAGCAAACTCGCGAGACAGATTGAGCACGGTGCCGATAAAGAAGTAGAAGATAAAAATCTGCACCAGCAGCGGCGTGCCGCGCACCAACTCGACATACACGGTCGACAGGTCGCGCAGCGTCGGGTTGCTCGACAAGCGGCACAACCCGGTGAGCAAACCGATCACCAGTGCCAAGGCACCGGCGGCCAGAGAAATCCATACAGTGGTCAGCAAGCCCCACAGCAATGGCCCAGCAGCCCAGTGCCGGCTCACACCTAACACCTCGCCTTCTGCCACATCATCGCCCACGGCAACCCGCAGACTGTCGCTGTCCACCGTCAGGTGTTGCTCACGGTCATCACTGCTGCGCAGGGTTAACTCGGTGCGACTACCTTGCGCTGTCACGGCAAGCACTTGGCCGTAGTCATCGGCGCGCTGCGAATCCTCGGCGTGGTACACGAAGTACTGCGGTATGCGCTGCCATTGCCATTCATAGGCAATCAAGGAGGAAGCAAACCAAAGACTGCCCGCCAACACGATAAGGATCAGCCCGGTCAGTAAGTGCCAGGGCCATAAAGCTTTATTTTGTTTAGCCACGCAGCCTACCCATCAATAAAAAATCATCATTAACGCCGCCATAAATGCGAACGCGCAGGCTATGAGCCTGCGCGTTCGGTCAGCAGCGGTATCCGCAGTCTGCGGCTTATTCCATGTCTTTTAACCAAGCGGTGCTTTTGAACCACTTGGCGTGCAGGCGCTCGTAGGTGCCGTCGTGACGGATTTGCTGCAGGTAGTTATTGATCCAGTTGATGCTGTCGTAGTCACCCTTCTTCAAACCAAAAGCCAGCGGCTCGTAGGTGAAGGGTTCCTCAAGGTAAACCAGCTTGCCAGCACCCGCCTTGTTGACCGCAACCACGTTGTAGGGCGCGTCATACACGAAGGCATCCGCCTTGCCGTTCACCACGTCCATGACCGCTTCTTGCTCGTTATCAAAGCCGTGGTATTTAGCTTTGCTGATCAGCTTTTTGGCGACGATTTCACCGGTAGTGCCGATTTTCGACGTCAGGCGGTACTGCGCATCGTTGAGGTCTTTATACGATTTGATCTGACCTTGCAGCTCCTTGCGAATCAGCAAGGTCTGGCCCACCACAATAAAGGGTTCGGAGAAGTTCAAACGCAGGTTGCGCTCCTGCGTCAGGGTCATGCCACTGCCGATCATATCGAACTTGTTGGTCAGCAGTGCCGGGATAATGCCGTCATAACTGGTGGAGACCAGCTCCAGTTTAACGCCCATGGCCTTGGCCATGTCCTTGAGCAGGTCAACCTCAAAGCCGATGATCTCGCCGCGCGTGTTGGTCATTTCGAACGGCATGTAGGTAGGGTCCATACCCACGCGCAGGGTGCCATTTTTGACTGCATCATCAATAGCACCGGCCTGCGCAGAAGCGCCGCCGAAGGTTGCAGCAGCCAACAGCACTGTGGCGAGAAGCTTTTTCATTTTTGCTCCGAACAAGATAGAAAAATCAGGGCCAACATCAAAACCCGCAATGCCAGCCACTTTTGGGCGCCTATGGTACCCGCTGGCGCTCGTGCTGACGAGTTAAGCAGCGCTTTAGCGCAGGCTAATTAGACCAGTTAACGCTTAGCTATTGAGCAAAAAGCTGACCGGACCGTCATTGATCAAATGCACCTGCATGTCGGCGGCGAACTCGCCGCTGGCCACGCTGGGATGCTGCTGACGGGCCTGGGCGAGCAGATAATCGAACAACTGCTCACCCAGCGCCGGAGGTGCGGCACTGGAGAAACTCGGCCGCAAACCGCTGTTGGTATCCGCCACCAAGGTGAACTGCGAGACCAGCAACAGACCGCCGCCGACATCGCGCAACGATAGATTCATCTTGCCGGCCGCATCGGCAAACACCCGGTAGTTGAGCAACTTATGCAGCAGCTTGTCGGCACTGGCGCGGTTGTCTTGCGGCTCTACGCCGACCAGCACCAACAGGCCTTGATCGATAGCACCGATCACGTTGCCGGCAACCTCTACCCGCGCCTGACTGACGCGTTGCAACAGTGCCTTCATGCTTCTTCAGGCGCCAAATCGAGCAAGCGTTCGGCCATTTGATCGGCCGCACGCACCAGCGCGTCAGTAATGCCCACTTCCGAGGCCGCGTGGCCCGCATCGCGAATAATCTGCAACTCACTGTTCGGCCAGGCGTGATGCAGCGCCAGCGCGTTATCCAGCGGGCACACCACGTCATACCGACCATGCACGATAACCCCCGGCAAGTGGGCGATTTTCGGCATATCGCGGATCAGTTGATCAGGGGCCAAAAAGGCCTGATTGACGAAGTAATGGCATTCAATCCGGGCAATCGACAGCGCACGATGGGCATCACTGAAGCGCTCAACCACTTTCGGATTTGGCCGCAGGGTGGCGGTGCGCCCTTCCCACGTTGACCACGCTTTAGCGGCATGCATCTGCGCAATCTGGTCTTGCCCAGTAAGGCGCTTATGAAAAGCCAGCATCAGGTTGTCACGCTCATCCAGCGGAATGGGCGCCAGGTAGTCCTCCCAGTAATCGGGGAACATGCGGCTGGCACCCTGCTGATAAAACCAGTCAAAGTCCTGCGGACGACAGAGAAAGATACCGCGCAATATCAGCCCGTGTACCCGCTCCGGATGCGTTTGCGCGTAGGCCAGCGCCAGGGTCGAGCCCCATGAGCCACCGAATAACACCCATTTTTCAATACCCAGATGCTGACGAATCTGCTCTAGGTCGTTGACTAGGTCCCAGGTGGTATTGTTTTCTAGGCTGGCATGCGGGGTCGAGCGGCCACAGCCACGCTGATCGAAGGTCACAATGCGGTACAGATTGGGATCAAAAAAACGCCGACTGAGGGCATCACAACCCGCGCCCGGACCGCCGTGAATAAACACCACCGGCAAGCCGCTCGCCGAACCGCTCTCGTCGACGTACAGTACATGCGGCGCCGCCACCGGTAACTCATGGCGGGCGTAAGGCTTAATTTCCGGATATAGCGTTTGCATGCTCACTCCCGAATTTGCATGAACGGGCCCAGTTGGACGCCGCTCTGATACTCTGTCGACATCATAACCACGAAAAGGAACTTCGGCATGCCAGTACGGTTAGTAACTTTTGCTCTGCTGTTAATTTTTAGCCTGATCAGCGGCTGTGGTCGTGACGACCCGCAGGCAGCGCTCGAAGCAGCAGTGCAACAACTGCAAGATAATATCGAAGCCAAGCAAACCAGCGCCGTACTTGAGCAACTGCACCCACAGTTCAGCGCCAATCAACAGTACGATCGCGAGTGGGCCAAGCGAACCATGTTGATGCTGTTTATGCGCAATCAAAAAGTCAGCGTGATTGCCTTTAGTAAGAACAGCACGATCGATCCGACCTATCCCGATAAAGGCAATACCGAAGCCGAAATTGCCCTGACCGGCGCAACCGGGCTAATCCCAGACAATGCCGCGCATTACCGACTGCAATTGCAGTGGTGGTACGAGGATGGTGAGTGGAAGTTGGCACGAATGAACTGGAAGTGATGCAAGCGTGAAGTCCGCGGCGGACAACACGGCTCCGTTTGCTAGCTGCGTTACGTAGCCCTAGCACTGTCGCTAGCCAGCGCAACGAGCAAGGCCGCATTACCGGTTAAGTATGCGCAACACAACGCTTGCCGCCCGCACAGGGCGACAAGCAGTGGCGGGTTACTTCAGGCCTTGGCCGGAGAACAACAGCACCTTGTCAGCAGCGAACTGCACACTGATTGACGATTTCTCATCGCCCCAGTTGCAACTGCTAACCCCCAAGGCCCCGGCGCACTCAGTTGGGGCGCCGAGCAAACTCTGCACCTCGTCCCGAGTCATGCCCGAGGTTAACTTCGCGTAATTTGCTTCGTTGACCTTACTG
>JBBKVZ010000433.1:0-3549 GCA_037968715.1 Pseudomonas sp. | reverse complement strand
ACCGCTTCGATATCCGCCGCGTCTTCTTCCTCGGGGAACTCGCCGGTCAGCTTGCTGCTCGGGGTTAGCTTGCCTTCCTCAAATAGCGCCCACATTTCTTTGGCGTACTTGGTGAACCTCAGCTCTGGGGCGAACTGGCCGAAGTACTCGGCCATGTTGCGCACGTCGCGCTCGAGCATATTGAAGGCGTGGTTATTCGCGGCAGCATCTACAGCTTGCGGCAAATCGATAATCACTGGGCCTTCAGGGCCGAGCAGCACGTTGAACTCCGACAAGTCGCCATGCACTAAGCCTGCACAGAGCATTTTGACGATTTCTTCGATCATAAACGCGTGAAATTCGCGGGCATCATCGGGGTGCAAGTCGACATCATTAAGGCGCGGCGCCACTTCACCATTCTCGGTGGTGACCAGCTCCATCAGCAGCACGCCTTCGAGAAAGTCATACGGCTTGGGCACTCGTACGCCAGCACTGGCGAGGCGAAACAAGGCGGCCACTTCGGCATTTTGCCAGGCATCTTCCTGACCTTTACGGCCATGTTTTGAGCCGTTGGCCATGGCCCGCGCATCGCGACTGTTGCGCACTTTGCGGCCTTCTTGATACTCGGAAGCTTGGCGAAAACTTCGTTTATTCGCCTCTTTGTAAACTTTGGCGCAGCGCAGCTCCTCACCACAGCGCACTACATAAACAGCGGCCTCTTTACCACTCATGAGTGGGCGGATCACCTCATCAACCAGACCATCTTCGATCAAGGGTTCAATGCGTTTTGGCGTCTTCATCGGGCTTTTCCGGGGCTCCTGTGCAACTAAAATGTAGCCAATGCAGTTAGCCGTAGCCGCTGCGTAAACCTTCGCGCAGTGCCCGTAGGCCTGTCGTATAAGTGGGCCATTGTGCCAGCGTGATTCGCCTTGGCAAGTGCAAAGGCACGGCCGACAATCAACAATATCCCTAGAGGAGTCTGCATATGCTTAATTCTGAGTGTTCTCAAGCCGTCCAAACCCAGCAAATTGGGCCGCTGCGCTACACCATGGGGCCCTGCGCGCTGGGTTGGGTGCTGCTCGCGGCAGACACCGAGGGGGTTTGTGCGCTGTTACTGGCCGACACGTCCGAGGCGCTGGTGATCGAACTCAATCAGCGCTTTGCGCCGCGTCCTTTGCAGCGCGACGAACTGGCCTTGGCCGACTGGTTAGCCGCTGTGTGCCAACAGCTAGATGACCCCGCGCAACCGGCGCACTTGCCGCTGGCCCTGCACGGCACGCCCCTGCAAGAGCAGGTCTGGCAGGCACTGCAAAACATCCCCAGCGGACAAACCCGCAGCTACGGTGAGCTGGCCGCCGAGATTGGCAGTCACGCGCGCAACGTCGCCAGCGCCTGCGCGCGTAATCCGATTGGTTTATTGGTGCCCTGCCACCGGGTGATCGCCGCCAATGGTGCCCTCAGTGGCTATCGCTGGGGTATCCAGCGCAAAACCGCCCTGCTGGCGGCCGAAGCCCGTTGCGCGGGCAACTCGGCGGCACCTGCGTAAGCAGCCGCCAGCGGCGCAATTAATCGGCAAAAAAAAGGCGGCACCGCCAAAACGGGCCGCCAAAAATCACGGAGGTGATGCAGAGACTGATGGCCAGCAGCGCGGCTGCTGGCCATCAGACTAATCGTTGGATGCCGACTCGATGATTGCCGTCACACCTTGCCCGCCAGCAGCGCACACCGAGATCAAACCGCGACCCTTGCCCGCCACCGAGATCAGCTTGGCGAGGTTGGCCACCAAGCGTCCACCGGTAGCACCAAACGGATGCCCAGCGGCCAGCGAGCTGCCTTTAATGTTCAGCTTAGCGCGATCAATCGAACCCAGTGGCTGCGCCAAACCCAGACGGGTTTGGCAGTATTCAGGGTCTTCCCAGGCCTTGAGGGTACACAGCACTTGCGCGGCAAAGGCTTCGTGAATCTCGTAAAAGTCAAAATCCTGCAGGCTCAGGTTATTGCGCGCCAGCAGCCGTGGCACGGCATACACCGGCGCCATCAACAAGCCCTCGGCGCCTTTGACGAAGTCCACCGCCGCCGCTTCGCCATCTTTGAAATAGGCCAAAATCGGCAAGCCACGGGCCTTGGCCCACTCCTCGCTGGCCAGCAGCACCACCGAGGCGCCATCGGTTAACGGCGTCGAGTTGGCGGCGGTCAGCGTGCCGTGGGGGCCACGCTCAAAGCACGGCTTGATGCTGGCGAGTTTCTCGAGGCTGATTTCCCCGCGCAGGTTTTGGTCGCGGGTCAGGCCGCGAAACGGCGTGAGCAAGTCGTCATGCCAACCCTCGGCATAGGAGGCCGCCAAGTTCTGGTGACTGAGTACCGCCAATTGGTCTTGCTCATCACGCGGGATGGCCCAGCGTTGCGCCATCAACTCGCACGACTCGCCCATCGACAAACCGGTGCGCGGCTCGCCGTTACGCGGGATCGACGGCGCCAAATGCCGAGGACGAATCTTCAGCATGGTTTTCAGTTTGTCGGCGGTGGTCTTGCCGCGATTGGCCTCCAGCAAAATGTGGCGCAGCTCTTCGTGCACACCAATCGGGGCGTCTGAGGTGGTGTCTACACCGCCGGCGATGCCACAGTCGATCTGCCCAAGGGCGATTTTATTGGCCACCAAAATTGCCGCTTCCAAGCCAGTGCCGCAGGCTTGCTGCAGGTCATAGGCGGTGGTCTCTGGCGACAGGCGCGAACCCAACACGCACTCGCGGGCCAAGTTGAAATCGCGAGAATGCTTAAGCACCGCGCCGGCGACGAAATCGCCGATGCGCTCGCCATGCAAATTAAACCGCTCGACCAAGCCGTCCAATGCACTGGTGAGCATCTCTTGGTTGCTCGCCGTGGCGTACACCGTATTGGAGCGGGCGAAAGGAATACGGTTGCCGCCAACAATGGCGACCCGACGCAACTGGGTCATGGATGACTCCTAAAAAGTACAGGGCAAGGGCAGGTGCAGTAACCGGCCGTTAACAAGCTAGCGAGCAGACTAGCTTGCTCAGCCGCCCGAGCATTGGCCGGCATGCCGCGCATGTGCTCACCCACGGTCAATTGCGCCGGGCGACAGCCTGCGTAGAGTGGCGCAACTTTCTTATCCGTATTGTTTTTGCGCTGGAGCCAGACCATGTCCGACCGTTATCTCGCCTTTGCCAACTCCAACTTTGGCCGCCGCATGGTCGGCGCACTCGGTTTGCCCGCGCCACTGCGCTTGGAGCGCTGGCAAGCCGGGCGCTCAACAACGGTGGATGGCGCGCTGCTGCTGGGGGGTGACGGTGCCCTGGCGACTGCCGCCAGTGCCTGCCTGAACAAACTCACCAACGACACCTACAGCAGCGCCGAGGGTGCTTTTGGCCTACCACGCTGGACCGCCGAGCACGGCCCAAAACTTAAGGCCCTGATTTTCGATGCCAGTGAGCTGAGCACTTTCGAGCAGCTCATTGAGCTGCGCGATTTCTTTCAGCCGGCGTTTAAAGGCTTGGGCAAATGCCCGCGCGTAGTGATTTTGGCCCGCCCACCGGAAAGCCTCAAAGAGCC
>JBBKVZ010000432.1:0-4043 GCA_037968715.1 Pseudomonas sp. | reverse complement strand
ACTTCCGGGAAAATGGTTACCAAATCGCGGTCGCAGAAGCTGAACACGGTGTCTAGGTGCATGGCGGCGCGTGATCTTGGCAGGCCGGCAACGATTACCCGTTGCACGGCGCCGGCTTTGAACAGTGATTGTGCCAGCTGGCCGATGGCCTGATGGGAGCTGCGTTCGCCCATGCCGATCAGCACTACGCCGTTGCCAATCGGCATTACGTCGCCGCCTTCCAGCGTAGCCGCGCCATGGTCTTCATCTGGGTCGCCGTACCAGACCTTAAAGTCAGCATCGATAAAGTCCGGATGGAATTTATAAATTGCCGTCATCAGCAGGGTTTCTTGGCGGCGAGCCGGCCAATACATCGGGTCGAGCACCACGCCACCGTAGATCCAGCAACTGTTGTCGCGGGTGAACAGGGTGTTAGGTAGCGGTGGCAGAATAAAGCTCGACTCGCCGAGAAAGTCGCTAAACATTTTAGCCAGCTCACTGCCACCTTGGGCATTGAGGTCGGTCCCCGACACCCCGCCAATCAGGTATTCGGCCAGCTTGCGCGGCTCCTGGCCTTCGAGCCAGCTGCGCACTTCGTTATGCAGGCCAGCGCCTACTTGGTTAGCTGAGGTTTTACGGTCGAGAATCCACTTCAATGCTTCGGGGTTTTGTACCACCTCGGTGAGCATGTTGTGCATTTCGAGCACTTCGATGTTGCGCTCACGCATTTTGGTGACGAAGTCGAAGTGATCGCGCTTGGCCTGACTGACCCAAATCACGTCATCAAACAGCAACTCGTCGCAATTGTTCGGGGTCAGGCGTAAATGCGCCAAACCTGGCGAGCAGACCAACACTTTATGCAGCTTGC
The DNA here is from genome assembly GCA_037968715.1 of Pseudomonas sp. GTDB lineage: Bacteria > Pseudomonadota > Gammaproteobacteria > Pseudomonadales > Pseudomonadaceae > Aquipseudomonas. The sequence continues at coordinate 3,196 of JBBKVZ010000432.1, read as the reverse complement.
CTGCCTCGGAATGGACGCCGAGTTGGATTTTTTCAGTGCTCATGCAATATCTCCTTTTGCGGATTAGATGCTTAGGAACCCGTCATACAAGCCATAGGCTGCAATCACAGCGCCGATGACTACGCCGAGGAAAATCAGTTTTTCTATTCCGGTAAATACTTGCTGGCCCAACTCGCGTTTAGCCTTGGCGAATAGGATGGCGCCGGGTGCATAACGCAATGCCGAGAGCAGTAGGTATTGCACGCCGGCGGCATACACCAGCCATACGGCATAGACGGTGGAGATCAACGCAATCATCAGGTCCTTGTTGCGTTGCCCGGCTTGGCCCTCATAGGTTTCACCGCGCACGGCCAGTAGCAGGGCGTAGGCGCTGGACCAGAAATACGGCACCAGAATCATCGAAGTGGCCAGATACAGCAGCTTCAAGTAAGTGGCATCGTTGAACAGGGTGATGACCAAGAACAGTTGGATCAAACCGTTCGATAGCCATAGGGCATTGACCGGCACCTTGTTGGCGTTTTCCTTACGCAGGAACTCCGGCATGGTGTGGTCGCTGGCGCTGGCAAACAGAATTTCGGCGCACAGCAACGTCCACGACAACAGAGCCCCCGCCAGTGAAACGATTAGGCCGATGCTGATCAGGATCGCGCCCCAAGGGCCGACCACCTGCTCGAGTACGGCGGCCATTGACGGGTTCTTCAGGCCGGCCAACTGCGCTTGCGCGAGGATGCCCTGGGACAGCAGGTTGACCATTACCAGTAGCAACATCACGGCGATAAAACCAACCACCGTAGCCTTGCCCACATCCGAGCGTTTTTCAGCGCGCGCGGAGAAAATGCTTGCGCCTTCGATGCCGATAAACACCCAGACAGTAACCAGCATCATGTTCCGTGCTTGGTCCATCACGCTGCCTAGCTCGGGGTTATTGCTGCCCCAGAAGTCGGCGGTATAAACATCCAACTTGAATGCGATGACGGCGATGATGATGAACAGCGCCAAAGGCACCATTTTGGCGATGGTGGTTAGGGTGTTAATAAAGGTGGCTTCATGGATACCGCGCAGCACCAAGAAGTGCAGCAGCCATAGCACCACCGAAGCGCCGATGATGGCCGCTAGGTTGTTGCCCTCACCAAACACTGGGAAGAAATAACCCAGAGTGGAAAACAACAGAACCATGTAGCTAACGTTGCCGATCCAGGCGCTGATCCAGTAACCCCAGGCCGAGGAGAAGCCCATGTAATCGCCAAAACCGGCCTTGGCGTACACATACACGCCGCCATCCAACTGTGGTTTGCGGTTGGCCAAGGTCTGGAATACGAAGGCCAAGGTCAGCATGCCGACCCCGGTGATCAACCAGCCGATTAGGGTGGCGCCGGCGCTGGCGCTGGCAGCAATGTTCTGCGGTAGGGAGAAAATCCCGCCGCCGACCATGGAGCCGACCACCAACGCAATTAACGCGCCCAGCTTGAGTTTTTGGGTTGAGTCCGTCATCGCTTATCTCCGTTGATCGTTCGGTCAGAAAGCATTAAGCGCTGGAACTTAGCAGGCGGTGTTGATGCACGTCAGTTCGATAGCACACAGATGTTTGGTAGCTGCAGCGGGATGTTCTGAGCCGGCCGGTAGAGAGGCGCTTTATAGCCAATAAATTGGGTTTATTTAGCGTGTGGGCAACTACAAAGTGCCAATGACGGGCGTTAATAATTAGCCTTTGAGCATGGCGAGCGCAGGCGTGCTGAACGCGCGATATATGGCTAATTAGCCGGCGCTATTAAAAAAGCACTGCATTGATTGCCCACCTTGGCGATAATTTGTCACCGCTATGCGATATAACACCTGTAGATCTATGGCCCGTTCGGGTTGGATTGAAGCGATTTTTATAAGGGATTAAGCACTATGAGTATTTTGGTTACTGGCGGCGCCGGGTTTATCGGCGCCAACTTCGTGCTGGATTGGCTGGCGCAGGCCGATGAATCAGTGATCAATCTGGATAAGCTGACCTATGCCGGCAACCTGGAAAACCTCAGCAGTCTGGATGGCGATCAGCGGCATATCTTTGTCCATGGTGATATTGGCGACTCAGCCTTGCTGGCCCGCTTGCTGGCGGAGCATCAGCCACGGGCAATTCTCAATTTTGCAGCCGAATCGCACGTTGACCGCTCGATTCACGGCCCTGAAGACTTTATTGAAACCAATATCGTCGGCACCTTCCGTCTGCTGGAAGCGGTGCGCGCCTATTGGAAGGCGCTGGACCCGACTGCCGCGCAAGCGTTCCGCTTTTTGCATGTATCCACCGATGAGGTGTATGGCTCGCTGGCTAAAGACCAAGCAGCCTTTACCGAAACTCATCAGTACGAGCCCAATAGCCCGTACTCGGCCAGCAAGGCGGCCAGCGATCACTTGGTGCGCGCTTACCATCACACCTACGGTTTGCCGGTGCTGACCACCAATTGTTCGAATAATTACGGTCCGCATCATTTCCCAGAAAAACTGATTCCGCTGATGATCGTCAATGCGCTGGCCGGAAAAGACTTGCCGGTGTACGGCGATGGCCAGCAAATTCGCGACTGGCTGTTTGTTAAAGACCACTGCAGTGCGATTCGCCGGGTGCTGGAAGCCGGCACTGTCGGCGAGGTGTACAACGTCGGCGGCTGGAACGAGAAGCCTAATTTAGACATCGTGCACACCGTCTGCGTCTTGCTCGACGAGCTTCGCCCGCGCGCCGATGGCCAGCCGTATCAGCAACAAATCGCTTACGTCACCGACCGCCCTGGCCATGACCGGCGCTACGCCATTGATGCGCGCAAACTCGAGCGTGAACTGGGCTGGAAGCCGGCGGAAACCTTCGAAACTGGTATACGCAAAACCGTGCAGTGGTACCTGGCTAACCCTGAGTGGGTGAGCAATATTCAGTCCGGCAGTTACCGTGACTGGGTGGCGAAAAACTACGCCGGGCGTAGGGCATGAAGATTCTGCTGCTAGGTGACACTCAGTGGTCCGACTCAGAATTACTGGGCGTTTTTGCCCTTTACTTACGCGTCGGCGTGGCACGGATGTTCAGTGAAACTCTGGAGAAATCAGCATGATTAAACGTAAAGGCATCATCCTCGCCGGCGGTTCCGGTTCGCGCTTACACCCAGCCACGCTGGCTATCTCCAAGCAGCTGTTGCCGGTATACGACAAGCCGATGATTTACTTC
>JBBKVZ010000431.1:0-8144 GCA_037968715.1 Pseudomonas sp. | reverse complement strand
GCGCCTTCGGTACCTGGATGGGCGTAACGCATACTGAGAATCTCCTGATTTTATGTTTGTTATTCAGTTGTTGAGACATGCGCTCGGTGGCGCTAGCTAAGCCTAGAGCAAGGGCCGGGCCAGCTTGCTAAGACGACCGTTTTAGAGGGCTTTTCGTGCATAACTGTGGCGTGTGGCGGGCGCGGCCGTAACGGCGCTGGCACGCGCACAGTGACAAATTGTCACAGGGCTGATACGCCAGCTGACCAGTCAGTCAGCTACACATTGCAAAGCCCGTAAGGCTAGGGGATGCTGGGGGATATTTACCGCGCCATAGACGCGGAGTTTCAAGGCTATGTAGCGTTATGGGGTGAAACCGATTTCGTAGGCTGGGCTTCAGCCCAGCGTTTCTGGGCGCGGCCAGCGTGGTGGGCTAAAGCCCACCCTAGGTGTTGTACTCAACACATAACGGGTACAGCCTCATTTCAAGGCGGAGAACAATAACAATGCCGGCGAATCACTTTACGCAGCACACCCAGCAGGTGCTCACCTTCGGTCAAGGCATCGAGCCTGCGGCGGGGCCGGCTGCCGATGCCTCCATCGCCCGTTCTTGGCTGCGTTGCTTGCAAGACTACCGGCTCGATCCGGCGCAGAGCATGGCGCCCACCGTACTCGAACACGGTCGCGTGCTGGAGTCGCGCGAGCGACTGCAACAGGTGTTGGAAATCGCCGGCGGCGAGATGAATAACCTGCATCAGCAATTGTCTGGCGGCGGCCATGCGGTGCTGCTCACCGACGCGCGTGGGGTGATTCTCAATAGTGTCACCGGCGATGCTGAGCGCAAGACTTTCGAGCGCGCCGGGCTGTGGCTCGGTGCTGATTGGAGCGAGGCTTGTGAAGGCACCAATGGCATCGGCACCTGTCTGGTTGAGCGCCAAGCCGTAACCATCCACCGCGACGAGCACTTTCGCGGCCGGCACACCGGACTAACCTGTTCGGCCAGCCCGGTATTCGATGCGCAGGGCGAGCTGCTGGCGGTGCTCGATGTGTCGTCGGCACGTGCCGACGTGTCGCGGCAGAGCCAGTTCCACACCATGGCGCTGGTTAATTTGTCGGCCAAAATGATCGAGAGCTGTTACTTCTTGCGCCACTTTGAGGGCCAATGGCTGCTGCGCTTTCACCTGCAGGCTGAGTATGTCGGCATGTTCAGCGAGGGCTTGCTGGCCTTTGACGGCGAGGGGCGCATTAGCGCGGTGAATCAGAGCGCCATGAACCTCCTCGGCCAGCCACGCGCGGCCTTGCTGGGCCAAACGCTGGAGGTTTTCTTCGACTGCCGTCTGGAGCAACTGCTCGCTTGCGCCAGCCCGCAGCCGAGTGCCAGTTGGCCTTTACGTATGCGCAATGGCCGCAACCTGTTTGCCATGCTGCGCGGTGCGGCGCCACGGCCGCCGCAAGCAGTCGCGGCGATACCGGCTGCAGCGGGTATGTATTTCGCTGATGCCACCCTGCAAAACCATGTGCGCCGCGCCGTGCGGGTGTTCGAGCGCGACGTGCCGGTGCTGCTCAATGGCGAAACCGGCTCGGGCAAAGAAGCCTTTGCCAAGACCGTGCATCAGGGCAGCTCGCGCGCCGCCAAACCCTTTGTGGCGCTGAACTGCGCGGCCATTCCCGAGAGTCTGATTGAGAGTGAGTTGTTCGGTTATCGCGGCGGCAGTTTCACTGGCGCGCGTAAAGACGGCATGCGCGGCAAGTTGCAGCAGGCCGACGGTGGCACCTTGTTTCTGGATGAAATCGGCGACATGCCGCTGGCCTTGCAAACTCGCTTGCTGCGTGTGCTCGAAGACCGCCTCGTGGTGCCGCTGGGCGGCGAGCCGCAAGCCATCGATGTACGCATCATCAGTGCCACTCACCGGGCGCTGGATGAGCGAGTCGCCGATGGTAGTTTTCGCGAAGACTTATTTTACCGGCTCAACGGTTTAGTGATCGACTTACCGGCGCTGCGCCAACGCACCGACAAGTTGCCATTACTTGAACACTTGCTCGCTCAAGAAGCCGCCGGCCAGCCGTTGGTGCTGGAGGCTGCTGCCCGCCAAGCGCTGCTTGATTACCCGTGGCCTGGCAACGTGCGCCAACTGCGCAACGTGCTGCGTACTTTGGCGGCACTTTGCGACGATGGTTGTATTCGTCTTGGCGATTTGCCCACTGACATCCGTCGTGCAGTGGCCTTGCCGGTTGGCTTGTCCACGGCGGCCAATAGCAGCAACGCTAACGACAACGGGCCGCTGGAGGATGCGGAGTGCAGTGCTTTGTTAGCCGCGTTGCAGGCGCAACACTGGCACATGACCCGCACCGCCGAACAACTCGGCATCAGCCGCAACACCCTGTATCGAAAGCTGCGCAAACACGGCGTTACGCGGCATGCGTAGGCTGAACACCCGCGCAAGGTTTGCCTGCCAACGGCCTTCGGCGCACGGCGTGAACCACCGCTTGGCAGTGCCCCGTGGCCGCCCATAGCGGCGTTAACTTGCAATGTCCCTTGCGTGTAACTTTGCCGTAGTAGGTTTTCGGGCGTGCTTTTAAAGCTTGCGCAGCTATTTAACTTCTCATTTTGCCGGCTCGCCCCAAGGAGTAAGCTGTGCCGCTGGCAGGTCTGTTAGCGGCAAGCGTCAGGCTGTATGAGATGAGCGTGGAGTACCCAATGAATCGCGATGAAGATGTTGCAATACTTGAGCGCGAAACCTGTTTTCAGGGTTTTTACCGGCTTGATCGATTGCAGTTAAGCCATCGTCTGTTTGCCGGTGGCATGGGGCGAGCGATTAGCCGTGAGCTGTTCGTGCGCCACGATGCGGTGTGCGTGCTGCCGTATGACCCGGTGCGCGATTGCGTGGTGTTGATCGAGCAGTTTCGCATTGGCGCGCTGGATAAAAGCAGCAACCCGTGGCTGATCGAAGTGGTGGCGGGGCTGATCGACAAGCACGAGCAGCCCGAAGAAGTCGCACGTCGCGAAGCAGTCGAGGAGGCCAACTTAACCTTGGGCGAGCTGTGGCCCATCAGCCAATATTATCCATCGCCCGGCGGCTCCGATGAGCGCGTGCATTTATATCTAGGTTGCTGTGACAGCCAAGGCGCTGGCGGCGTTTATGGCCTTGAGGCTGAGGGCGAGGATATTCGCGTGTTGGTGTGGACCTTGGCTGAGGCGCTGGCCGCCGTGCGTGATGGGCGAATCAATAACGCCGCGAGCATTATTGCCCTGCAATGGCTGGCGCTTAATCGCGACGAAGTGCGCGGGCGCTGGGCATGAATAAATTGCGCGAGCGCTATCGCCTCGACCTAGTTGAGTTGCAGACCACCTGCACGGCCAACTATGCGCGGCTGATGCGTTTGTTACCCGACATGCGCGAGCGGTTGGGCACGCGGCGGGTGGCGCTAAGCCAAGGTGAACAGTTGCTCGGCGTATTGGCGCTGGAGGTGCTGGAGGCGTGTCCTTACACCACCACCGTACACCTGCGCCAAGAACACAGCTTGCCCTGGTTGCCGGTGCCGCCGTTGCAGGTACGGGTGTATCACGATGCACGCATGGCCGAAGTGATTGGCGCCGATAACGCACGGCGTTTTCGCACCACCTATGTTTATCCGAACACGGCGATGCACCAACCCGACGAAAAAGCCCAGCTCAACCAGTTTCTGGGTGAGTGGCTGGGGCATTGCTTAGCCTGCGGTCATGAGTTACAGCCAGTCATTTGAGGCAATAAGCCTGCTTGTTCGCCCTCGCTAAGCCAGTGCAGCGGGTTTTCTGTGACAACTGTCAACTTTGTGGGTTTACCCCCGCTGGCTTGAGCCGCCATAATCAGCGCAACCTCGCACAAGGAGACGGCCTTGCCGTGCGCCCCTACTGTTTCTGCTGAAGCTGTTGCCGCTAGCGCTACCGATAACTCGGTGGACGGCTCGGTGCTGCTGGTGCAGTTGTCCGACAGCCATTTGTTTGCTGATGCAGGCGATAAGCTGCTGGGCATGAATACCCACGACAGTTTGCAGCGAGTGATCGAGCGGGTGCTCGATGAGCAGGCCAATATTGATCTGGTGTTGGCCAGCGGCGACTTATCGCAAGACGGCTCCCCAGCCTCCTATCAGCGGTTTCGGCAAATGCTGGAACAAATACCAGCCCCAGCGCGCTGGTTTCCCGGTAACCATGACGAATTACCGGTAATGCAGGCCGCTTGCCAAGGCAGCAATCTATTGCAACCCGTGGTTGATCTGGGCAACTGGCGCATTGTGCTGTTGGACACCTCAATTGCTGGCGCAGTACCGGGTTTTCTTGCCGCCGACCAGCTCGAGTTATTGGCCAGCGCGCTGCAAAGTGCCGGCTCACGGCATGTGTTGGTGACGTTTCATCATCATCCGGTGTCGATCGGGTGCCTGTGGATGGAGCCGATTGGCCTGCGCAACCCCGACGCCCTGTTCGCTGTGCTCGACGCGCACCCACAAGTGCGCGCGCTGCTCTGGGGGCATATCCATCAAGAGTTCGATCAACTGCGCAACGGCGTTCGACTGCTGGCGTCGCCCTCTACCTGTGTGCAGTTTGCGCCGGGCAGCGAAGAGTTTCAGGTTGACCAAGAGGCGCCGGGCTATCGTTGGCTGCGTCTGCATGCCGATGGCCGACTGGACACTGGCGTGTCACGGGTTACCGGTATCCCCTTCGAAGTTGATTACAGCGTCAAAGGCTATTGAATCTGTTTTTTGCAGCTCAGCCCCGCGTGCCATCCTTCTTACCACTGGCTATATTGCCCTGCGTTTTAGCCGGACGGCTTGATGACCTCTATTCTTTATATCCACGGGCTTAACAGCTCGCCGGCCTCGCTTAAAGCCAGTTTGCTGCAGGCGGCCATGCAGCGTATGGGCTTGAGCGCGCAGTTACAGGTGCCGGCGCTGCATCATGATCCGCAGCAGGCCATGCTTCAGCTGGAGGCCATAGTCGAGCAGCTGGGCCAGCCGTTACTGGTCGGCAGCTCACTGGGCGGCTACTATGCGACCCACTTAGCCGAGCGACATGGCCTAAAAGCCTTGCTGATTAACCCGGCCGTGCGCCCACATTTGTTGTTCGCAGCGCATCTAGGTGCGCAGCAAAATTATTACAGCGGCGAGTCGTGGCAGTTAACCTTGACGCATGTGGCCGCGTTGGCGGGCCTTGAAGTGCCGCCCCCGCAAGACCCCGCCCGCTATCAGGTGTGGCTGCAAACCGGTGACGAAACCCTCGATTACCGCAGCGCCGAGCATTATTACCGCGCGTGTGCTTTACGCATTCAGGCCGGTGGCGAACATGGTTTTCGCGATTTCAGCCGTTGCTTGCCGGCATTGTTTGCTTTTGCCGGGGTTGCGCCTGCGCTCTGGCGCAACGTCGACTTCAGCGACCTTTGACCCACTTTTGACCGATTTTTGAGAGTAGCGAGTTGCCATGGCCACTTATAACGCCGACGCCATCGAAGTCCTCTCCGGCCTTGACCCAGTGCGTAAACGCCCGGGTATGTACACCGACACCAGCCGGCCCAATCACTTGGCGCAAGAAGTCATCGACAACAGTGTCGACGAGGCGCTGGCCGGTCACGCCAAGTCGCTGCAGGTGATTTTGCACGAAGACAACTCACTGGAAGTCAGCGATGACGGCCGGGGGATGCCGGTGGATATTCACCCGGAAGAGGGTGTGTCTGGGGTCGAGTTGATCCTCACCAAGCTGCACGCTGGCGGTAAGTTCTCCAATAAGAACTACCAGTTTTCTGGCGGCCTGCACGGCGTGGGTATTTCGGTGGTTAACGCCCTTTCGACCCGCGTGGAAGTGCGCGTTAAGCGTGATGGCAATGAATACCTGATGGCCTTCGCCGACGGCTACAAGGCCAGCGAGTTGGCGGTGGTCGGCACGGTTGGCAAGCGCAACACCGGCACCAGCGTGCATTTTTGGCCGGATGTTAAGTATTTTGATGCGCCGAAGTTCTCCATCAGCCGTTTGAAGCATGTGCTCAAGGCCAAGGCCGTGCTCTGTCCCGGCTTGACGGTGAGCTTTGAAGACAAAGCCAGCGGCGAGAAGCTCGAATGGTTTTATGAGGACGGCCTGCGCTCCTATCTAGTGGATGCCGTCACCGAAGTCGAGCGATTGCCGGATGTGCCGTTTTGCGGCGTGTTTGCCGGCAATAAAGAGGCGGTGGATTGGGCGCTACTGTGGCTGCCAGAAGGCGGCGAGAGCGTGCAAGAAAGCTACGTCAACCTGATTCCTACCGCGCAGGGCGGCACCCATGTGAACGGTTTGCGGCAGGGTTTGCTGGATGCCATGCGCGAGTTCTGTGAGTTCCGCAGCCTATTGCCGCGCGGCGTTAAGCTGGCGCCGGAAGATGTTTGGGAGCGTATCGCCTTCGTCCTCTCGATGAAAATGCAAGAGCCGCAGTTTTCCGGGCAAACCAAAGAGCGTTTGTCGTCACGCGAAGCTTCAGCCTTTGTTTCTGGGGTGGTCAAAGACGCCTTTAGTTTGTGGCTTAACACCAACCCAGAGCTAGGTTTGCAGCTGGCCGAACTGGCCATTAATAACGCCGGTCGGCGCCTTAAAGCCGGGAAAAAAGTCGAACGTAAGCGCATCACTCAAGGTCCGGCGTTGCCGGGTAAATTGGCTGACTGCGCCGGGCAAGACCCCATGCGCTCCGAGCTGTTTTTGGTTGAGGGTGATTCTGCCGGCGGTTCGGCCAAGCAAGCGCGCGATAAAGAGTTCCAGGCGATTTTGCCGTTGCGCGGCAAGATTCTGAATACTTGGGAAGTGGATGGCGGCGAAGTGCTGGCCAGCCAAGAGGTGCACAACATCGCCGTGGCGATTGGTGTTGATCCGGGCGCGGCGGACCTTAGCCAGTTGCGTTACGGCAAGGTTTGCATCCTCGCCGACGCCGACTCCGATGGCTTGCACATCGCCACGCTGCTCTGCGCGCTATTTGTGCGGCACTTTCGCCCGCTGGTAGATGCCGGCCATGTGTACGTGGCCATGCCGCCGCTGTATCGCATCGACTTGGGCAAAGAAATTTACTACGCACTGGACGAAGGCGAGCGCGACGGTATTCTCGACCGCTTGGTGGCCGAGAAGAAACGCGGCAAGCCGCAGGTCACCCGCTTTAAAGGTCTGGGTGAGATGAACCCGCCGCAGTTGCGCGAAACCACCATGGACCCCAACACCCGGCGCTTGGTGCAGTTAACCCTGGAAGACTACGCCGCCACCGAAGAAATCATGGACATGCTGCTCAACAAAAAACGCGCCGGTGACCGTAAAAGCTGGCTCGAGTCGAAGGGCAATCTGGCTGAGACGCAGCTGTGAAAATAGCCGTTGGCCTGTGCCTGACGCTGCTGCTGGGCGGGTTGCTGGCTGCCCCGGCTGGCGCGACCACTGGGTTGAGTCCGGTCAGTGAGTTGGCGCTGGTGGCTGAGCAAGCGGTCGAGGGCATGCGCGCGGGGAATTTGTCTGGCTTGGCCTGGTGCGGCGGTGCGCTGTGGACGCTGTCGGACCGTGATGATGATCGCTTGTATCGACTCACCAGCACCCAAGGCGTCTGGCAGGCGCAAGCCGAAGTGTTCAGCGCGCCGCCCGTGCCAGTCAGTGGCTTGCCGTGGGGCCAGCGGGTCCGCAATGACATCAGCGGTGTCTTGCGCGGCGGCGATTTAGATTTTGAAGGGCTTAGCTGCGACGCTGCCGGCAATCGTTATTTGGTCAGTGAGGCGCATGTGGCGGTGTTGCAACTTACTCCGCAGGGCCAAGCCAGCTGGTTAAAGCTACCGTCGATGCTACTTAGTCAGGCCCGTGCCCACGGCATGTTATGGCAGTTTAATGCGCTGTTTGAGGGGCTGGCGATAGACCCCGCCGGCCAGCGTTTGTGGCTGGCTGCCGAGCGGCAAAATCGCGGTTTGCTGGCGTTACAGAAAACCAGCGGCAGCTGGCACTGCAAAGGCAACTGTGTGCTGCTTAGTGAGGGCGCTGAAATAGCTGCGCCCGCCGAAATTGGCGCTGAGGTGCAAGCCAATGATTTCTCCGATGTGGTGTTCTTCAATGAGCAGCTATTTACGCTTGAACGTTTGGCGCATCAAGTTTGTCGGCGCAATGCACAGGACGGCAGTGTTGAGCATTGCTGGTCATACGCTGCAGT
>JBBKVZ010000430.1:0-8674 GCA_037968715.1 Pseudomonas sp. | reverse complement strand
ATAACCACGGCCTTCATTGGACGGGATAACCCCATCGGCGATCAAAAAACCGCACGAGCGAATATGGTCGGCGACCACTTTCAACGAGGCCTGGCCTTCGTTGGCGCAACCGATAGCCGCAGCGGCAGCATTTAGCAGGCTCTGAAACAGGTCAATTTCATAGTTGGCATGCACATGTTGCATGACCGCGCTAATGCGCTCCAAGCCCATGCCGGTATCCACCGAAGGGGCTGGCAGTGGGTGCATGACGCCATCGGCCGTGCGATTAAACTGCATAAAGACGTTGTTCCAGATCTCAATGTAGCGATCGCCATCCTCTTCAGCCGAACCCGGTGGCCCGCCCCAAATATGCTCACCGTGATCGTAGAAAATCTCGGTGCACGGCCCGCACGGCCCCGTATCGCCCATCGCCCAGAAGTTGTCGGAGGCATAGGGCGCGCCTTTGTTGTCGCCGATGCGAACCATCTGCGCAGCCGGCACGCCGATTTCCTTGGTCCAGATGTCATAGGCTTCGTCATCACTGGCATACACCGTGACCCAAAGCTTTTCTTTGGGCAGGTTCAACCACTTGTCCGAGGTCAAAAAGGTCCAGGCGTAATTGATCGCATCGCGCTTGAAATAATCGCCAAAGCTGAAGTTGCCAAGCATTTCGAAAAAAGTATGGTGGCGTGCGGTGTAACCGACGTTTTCCAAGTCGTTGTGCTTGCCGCCAGCACGCACGCACTTCTGGCTTGAAGTCGCGCGGGTGTAGGCACGTTTCTCTAGGCCGAGAAAGCAGTCTTTAAACTGATTCATACCCGCATTAGTGAACAGCAGCGTCGGGTCATTCGCTGGGATCAGTGAGCTGGAAGCGACACGGGTGTGCCCCTGCTCCTCGAAGAAGCGAAGGAAGGCTTCACGGATTTCTGCGCTTTTCATAGGGTCATCCACGGAAACTGCGGCCACAAAATGCCGGCAAAGGCCCGCATTATATAGACCGTAGGCCTTGGGGATAACCTGTTTATGCAGAGAATCGCGTGTTTGCAGCCTGGGGAATCAATTGCTACTGACGGGGATCACCAAAAGTCCGGCGCGCAGGCCGTTTTTAACCTTGGGATTGGGGAAGATAATTCTGGCACCGGGCTCATCGATGACCCAGCGCGTGCCGGCAATATCTTCGGCCAACAAGTAGCCCAACGGCAACTCGCTGAAATTCTCAACATCTGCGGGCAGATGTAAACGAAAGGCATCGCTGTGTTTGATCACCTCACGCGCCACGGTAAACAGCTGCAAGTTATCTAACACGACCGCGGTCAATGGCACCTCCGTGCCCTCAATCATGCACTGCAGGTGGTCGTGCAAACGCTGCAGATCAACGTCCTGATTCTGACCAAACGGCTGCGCCTTACCCAGCTCGAGGGTAAACGCCTCGACACCCAAACAGGCGTAGGTGTAAGAACTAAAGGTGATGCCCACTTTGTTTTGCAGCAACACCGCTGTGATGCCGGCGTTTTGCAAGCGCGCCAACTCATGCGTTGAGTGCGTGCGTTCTGGGCTGTAGGGATACAGCGCAAACTGCTCAATCTGCGAACCACGAATAGCCGTGTGCATGTCGTAATGCAAACGACTGCGCTCGGGCAAACTGAAAAAATTCGCCGCCAAACGCTCCAATTCACAGGCGCGCAAGGCTTCATAACCGCTGGCATCGGCATGTCGACCATTAAACAGACGGTTTATATCTTGATCAATATAGCGCTCACCGCGGCGCATGGCCGGCGGATTACCGAGCAAAAACAGCACGCGCGCACGCGGTCGAAAATGACCACTGGCAATGCTTTGCAGCAAGCTGTCGAGCAGTTCGATGGGCGCTGTTTCGTTGCCATGAATGGCCGCCGACAACAGCAGGTCACTGCCGTTGTCATCACCAGCAGCTGGGGTTACTTCCAGCGCGCCCTCGGCCAGCCAGTGCAAACGTGCACCCGCCTGAGTTAACTGAATTTTTTCAGCCGGCTCACGGCCCGCCAAGGTTAATTCAAGCAACTTGCCGAGAGCTAGCATGGATGTACCTCGTGATTAAACAGCGACTCAGTGGTCGTGATTGCAATCCGGGCCGTGTACATGACCCTCGTCGCCAGCCTCTACCGGCTCCATCTCCAACTGCAGGCTAACCAGGTTGGTCGCCAGCGGACGCATTAATAGATTAGCGTATTCTGCGTCACCCTCTTCAACATCCACGCCGATCAGCAACTGACCGTTGCCAGCGGGCTGAATCCAAATTTCTTTACCCTGCCAAACTACGGCGAGGCGGGTGCACGAGGTTTCCAGCTGGGTGCCGTCGGTGTCTTCTAAAATCAGTTGCAGGGCATCGCTCATAAAAACTCCATGGGTAAATCACCAGTGCCAAGCACGCGGGACACACTCAACACTGAGCCATGCCAACCGCGGCTTAAACCAATTGAAAGGGGTAAACCGAGCCTAGTTTAAGGATCTGCGTCAATTGATCCAAGGCCATACGGCATTCATTGAGCAATTGCGGGTCGGCAAGGTCGGCATCCACCAAGCGATCGCGATAATGTTTGTCGACCCACGTATTGAGTGTTGCATACAGCTCGTTCGTCATCACCACAGCAGGGTTAACCGCAGCCAACTCCGTCTGATTAAGCGCCACACGCAAGCGCAAGCATGCCGGACCACCACCGTTCTGCATACTTTGCTTGAGGTCAAACACCTGCACTTGAGCAATCGCGGTATTACTGGCGGTGAGCTGCTGCAGATATGCCCAGACCCGCGCATTGTTACGACACTCCTCCGGCACAATCAGCAACATACGGCCATCGGCGCGGGTCAGTAACTGACTGTTGAATAAGTACGACTTCACAGCATCTTCGACAGTGACCTGCTCACGCGGCACACAGACAACCTGCAAGGCGCCACCACGCACGGCAAGCTTAGCGCGCAGCTCGGCCATGGCCTGTTCGGTATGCAAAAAGGCATCTTGGTGATGGAACATCACCTCGCCATTGCCGACCGCAATCACATCGTTATGAAACACGCCCTGATCGATCACCGCCGGGTTTTGCTGCGCGTAAACCACGCCCGCCTCACTCAACCCATGCAGGCGCGCCACAGCTTGGCTGGCCTCGAGGGTTTGCCGGGCCGGGTAGCGCTGGGGGGCCGGGAAGCGGCTATCAAACGCACTGCGTCCAAATACGAAAAACTCCACGCCAGCATCGCCATAGCCTTGGCAAAAGCGCGTGTGGTTGGCCGCACCTTCATCGCCAAACTGGCCAACTGCCGGCAAGGCTGCATGGTGGGCAAAGTGCTCGGCGTTATTGAACATGGCGGCTAATACCCGACTGGTAGTCGGGTGTTCAATGCTGCGGTGAAACTTGCAGTTGAGGTTAGCGGCCGTGAAGTGCACGCGGCCGTCTGCAGTGTCTGCGCTGGGGCTAACGGTGCAGGCGTTGGCTGTCCACATGCTCGAGGCGGAACTGCAGGCGGCCAACAATGGCATGGCTTCTTTAGCCACCTTAGCAATCACTTGGGCATCCGTACCGGTAAAGCCCAAACTGCGCAGCGCGGCCACATCCGGGCGCTCCTGCGGGGCGAGAACGCCTTGTTGAAAGCCCATGTCCATCAGCGCTTTCATTTTATCCAGGCCTTGCTTGGCGGCCTCTTTCGGGTTCGACCCCTGCTGACTGTTGCTCTGCGAAGCCACGTTGCCGTAAGACAACCCACCGTAGTTATGGGTAGGCCCAACCAAACCGTCAAAGTTCATCTCATAAGCATTGATCACATTGACACTCCCGGCGTCAGGGTTGCAGGCAGGCTCAGGGTGGCACACTCCAACGAGGCAACCGGATACGCGCAGTAATCGGCCGCGTAATAAGCACTGGCGCGATGATTACCCGAGGCGCCAACCCCACCAAAGGGTGCGCTGCTGGCTGCACCGGTGAGCTGCTTGTTCCAATTGACGATACCGGCGCGGCTCTGCAACCAGAACTGCTGATAGCGCTCAGCCGAGTCCGACAACAGCCCGGCGGCCAAACCAAACTCAGTGGCATTCGCCTCGGCGATGGCGGCCGCAAAATCTGCATAACGAATCACTTGCAGCAAGGGCCCGAAGAATTCTTCATCCTTGCGATTGCGTAGCGCCGTCACATCAATAATACCCGGCGTAAGCAAGGCGGCGCCGGGCTGCGGCTGGGTCATGCCCAATAACGAGCTGGCACCTTGGGCCAACAACTGCTGCTGGGCGTGGAGCAAATGCTCGGCCGCCGCCAAGGAAATTACCGAGCCCATAAACGGCGCTGGCGTGGCATCGAAGGCACCGACCTGAATGTTCGACGCCACCGTAACCAAGCGCGCCAGCAAGCGATCGCCCCACTCGCCCTCGGGCACCAGCAAGCGGCGCGCACAGGTGCAACGCTGGCCGGCGCTGATGAAGGCCGACTGGATGATGGTGTACACCGCGGCCTCAAGATCGACCACCTGTTCGACCACCAGTGGATTATTGCCACCCATTTCCAGCGCAAGAATTTTCTCTGGCCGCCCAGCAAACTGCTTATGCAGCAAATTGCCGGTGCCGCTGGAGCCGGTGAAGAACAAGCCATCGATGCCAGCATCGGCCGCCAGCGCCACGCCGGTGTCACGCCCGCCCTGCACCATATTCAACACACCGGCAGGTAAGCCAGCTTCGATCCAGCACTTAAGGGTGATTTCCGCGACTTTAGGGGTCAGCTCGCTGGGTTTGAAAACCACCGTATTGCCAGCCAATAACGCCGGCACGATATGCCCATTAGGCAAGTGACCGGGGAAGTTATACGGGCCAAACACTGCCACCACACCATGCGGTTTGTGCCGCAGCACAGCAGTAGCATCGGCTAACGGGCCGCTCTTTTCACCCGTGCGCTCGCGGTAGCTTTGAATCGAAATTGCCACCTTATTGATCATGCTGGTGACTTCAGTATTGGACTCCCAAAGCGGCTTGCCGGTTTCTGCACCGATGCACCGGGCCAATTCCTCGGCATGCGCTTGCAAACTAACTGTAAAGGCTTCCAGCAGCGCAATGCGTTGCTGCAGCGAGCGCTGCGCCCAGTCCGGGAATGCAGCACGTGCAGCCGCCACGGCGGCAGTAACCTGCTCGGCACTGGCCGCACGACCACTCCACAGCGACTCTTGGGACACGGGATTAAGCGAGGAGAACAACTCACCCGCGCCAGCCTGCCAGTTGCCGGCAATAAAATGCGTAGTCATCAATTCTGCTCCTGCTTAACCGGCACACGGGCCGACAGTGGTACCGCACGCACTTGCGCACCGGCAGTTAACTGCAAACGTTTTGCCGTTAAGGCATCGACCACCAACGTACCGGCTGCCATGCGGGCAAGCCCGGTGGTGATCCGGCAGTCGGCCAGTTTGCGGTTGTGAATAAGGAAACTGCTGGCGTCATCGCCCGGCGTACCAATGGCCAAAATCAATACTTGGCTATCGCGTACCGCACGAATTTTGCTGGTTTCGCATTCAATCGCCGGGCCCGCATCGAAAATATCGACATAGCCCTGGTAGCTGAAACCCTCACCTTTAAGCATGGCCAACGCAGGCTCGGTATCGGGGTGCACGCGGCCAATAATGGCGCGAGCCTCTTCGGCTAGAAAGCAGGTGTACAGCGGAAACTTGGGCATTAACTCGGCGATAAACGCCTTGTTGCCGACGCCAGTCAGGTAGTCGGCGCGGGAGAATTCCATCTTGAAAAAGTGCCGACCTAAGCTGTCCCAAAACGGTGAGCGGCCATCGGCATCCGACATGCCGCGCATCTCGGCGATCACCTTGTCACCGAATAACTCGGCAAATTCGGCGATAAACAAAAAGCGCGCCTTAGACAGCAAGCGCCCGTTGGTGCCAGTGCGCTGCCCGGCCTGCAAAAACAGCGAGCACAGCTCGGAGTTGCCGGTCAGATCGTTGGCCAAAAACAGGGTGGGAATTTCCCGATGGATATTCAGCTCTTGTGAGGAGCTCACCGACAAGCCGAGTCGGTAGTTGTACCAAGGTTCACGCTTACCCACGGCGCCGGCAATCGCGGAAATACCGACTACTTGGCCGTCATCGTCTTCAAGCACAAACAAGTAATCGGCGTCGGCGCGCTCAGCAGTGCCGGCAAAGGCTTTTTCCGCCCAGCTAACCCGGTGCGCGAGGCGCTCCTCATTGGCCGGCAAGGTGGTAAGACCGGCGCCGGTACTCAGGGCCAATTGCATCAAGGCCGGTAAATCGGCATTGCGGACGGGACGAACGATCATATTTCCTCCGAAGCACGGCATGCCAACCACGCACCACCGCAACTTGCGACCAACTGAATGTGCCGGGCGCGCGAAACGCGCCCCATGTACTTAAACCGCGACCAAACGCACGCTGGCGCCTTCACCGACACCCAAGGCCTCGGCTGCTTGCGGGCTCAAGGTCAGCGGCTTACCGGGCACCCAATCCAACTCGATAACCACGGCGCGGTAATCTTGCAACTGCCCGTTGGCGACCAAATAGCTGCGCCCGCCAACCTCTGGCGTACCAATACGCACCGGCACCATGCGGCTTTGCGCGATAGAGCGAATGCCCGAGGTGCGCGCATGCAAGGTAGGGCCGCCGTCAAAAATATCGATGTAGTGCTCGGTCTCGAAACCCTCACGCATGAGAATGTCGAAGGTGACTTGCGCGCGCGGATGCACCTGGCCCATGGCCTCTTGCGCCGCATCGGGCAGCAAGGGTACGTAGATCGGGTAATGCGGCATCAGCTCAGCCAAGAACGTACGGCTTTTCAAGCTGCTTAGTCGCTCGGCGGTGGTGTAACTCATGTCAAAGAAATTGCGGCCCACGGCATCCCAAAAAGGCGAATCGCCGTGCTCATCGCTCTGCCCAACAATCTCGACCACGACCGACTCTGCAAAACGCTCCGGATGGCTGCCAACAAACAGCAAGCGCCCGCGTGAATTGAGCTCGGAGGCCACCGAGCGCACCAATTCTGGCTCAATGTAGAAGCTGGTCAGCAGGCTATTGCCGGTGAGGTCGTGGCACAACGACAGGGCGTGGATCTTGTTATGGATCGACAGCGAGCGCGAGGCGTGCACAAAGGTTTCATTTCGAAAGCTGTAAAACGGGTCAGAGTAGCCCGCCGACGCGACGATGGCCGAGCAGCCCACCAACCGACCGGCCTCGCTGTCTTCCAGCACGAAGAAATAGCTTTCTTCACCGTTGAAGCTGACTTCTGCGGCAAACGACGCTTCGGAGGCAGCGATTTTATCGCGCAGACAATCGGCATCATCCGGTAAGGAGGTGACACCCACCGGGCTGTCCGCAGCCAAGCGCTGGACCTCGGACAAATCGGCCATTTGCGCGGGGCGCATGATCAGCATGGGGTCACTCCTTCTAATAAAAACTCCGAGACCGACAGTTGTCGAACCCGGAGAAAACCATGACAAACGTCACAGCACACACAGAGATCGTTCTTCCCTGAAAACTAACCCGGTCATTACTCCCTAATGACCGCACGGCGCAGACCAGCTGCGCCGCGAATAAGCAGTCGGTTAAGCCTGAGCCAACTTCGCCACGGCACATTCAAAACGTGCCAAACCTTCATCGATATCGGCGTCAGCAACCACCAGACTTGGCGCAAAGCGCACCACATCTGGGCTGGCCTGCAACACCATCACACCTTCTACAGCGGCGGCGTCGAGAATCGTTTTGGCCTTGCCCTTCCAGGCTTCGCTGAGCACGCAACCCATCAACAAGCCCAAACCGCGCACTTCAGTGAACACGCCGTACTGCTGGCCAATCTGCTCCAGCTTGGTTTTAAAGCGCGCAGCTTTTGCCTTTACGCCGGCCAACACCTCAGGGGTATTAACCACATCAATCACTGCCTCGCCCACTGCACAAGCCAGCGGATTGCCGCCATATGTGGTGCCGTGGGTGCCGACCGCCAGATACTTGGCAATGAGATCAGTGGTGAGCATGGCGCCAATCGGGAAACCGCCGCCCAGGCTCTTGGCGCTGGAAAGAATGTCCGGCGTCACACCGTAGTGCATATAAGCAAACAACTCGCCGCTGCGGCCCATGCCGGTTTGCACTTCGTCAAAGATCAGCAGCGCGTTGTGTGCATCGCACAGCTCGCGGGCGCCTTGCAAATATTCAAGCTCAGCCGGCATCACACCGCCCTCGCCTTGAATTGGCTCAAGCACCACCGCGCAGGTTTTATCCGAGATCGCCGCTTTCAACGCAGCCAAGTCGTTAAACGGCACGTGGCTGATGCCTTGGATTTTTGGCCCGAAACCATCGGAGTACTTCGGCTGACCGCCAACACTGACGGTAAACAGGGTGCGGCCGTGGAAGCTATTCACCGCGGCGATGATTTCGAATTTTTCCGGGCCATACACGTCGTGGGCATAGCGACGGGCCAGCTTGAACGCGGCCTCGTTGGCTTCAGCGCCGGAGTTACAAAAGAACACCTTGTCGGCAAACGTAGCATCCACCAGCTTCTGTGCCAGGCGCAGAGCCGGCTCATTGGTGAATACGTTGGAAATATGCCAGAGCTTTTTAGCCTGCTCGGTGAGCGCACTGACCAGCGCCGGATGGGCGTGACCCAAGACGTTCACGGCAATTCCGCCGGTGAAATCCAGCAGTTCACGACCACTCTGGTCCCAGACACGGGAAC
>JBBKVZ010000429.1:0-7112 GCA_037968715.1 Pseudomonas sp. | reverse complement strand
GTGCAAGGCAGCTTCAACCCCGATCGCCCGCAAATGCTGATGCCCGCCAAACTTGCGCCGCTAGCGCGGATGGCCAAACTTACCGCCAACAGCGCGCAAGCACCGGCGGTATTTATCCTCGGCCACACCGACAGCAGCGGCAAACTGGAGCTCAATCGCGTGTTAAGCCAGCAGCGGGCGCAAGCCGTAGCCGGAATATTCACCCTCAGCGGCTTCAAACGTGACCGCCTGCAACTTAAGGGTGTGGGCCCTGATATGCCACGCGCAGCCAACGACAGTGCCGCCGGACGCGCCCTGAACCGCCGGGTCGACGTGCTGCTGGCTCCGCAAGACACCCTAGTAGCTTTAGTGCAGCAATACAGCCGTCCGACAACCGCCCTGACAACGGCTGCCAACCCTCGCTAAGGGCGATTTTTACGCAAAAAAAACGCCCCGCAAGCGGAGCGTTTTTCAAGCAACAGCCCCTTAAAAGAGCTTACGGCCTTTGTTGGCTGCAATGCGCATACGCAACGCATTGAGCTTGATAAAGCCCGCTGCGTCAGCTTGATTGTAAGCGCCGCCATCTTCTTCGAAGGTGGCGATAGTGCCATCGAACAGCGAGTCATCTGACTTGCGGCCAGTGACAATGATGTTGCCCTTATACAATTTCAAGCGCACAACACCGTTCACGTGCTCTTGGGAGGCATCGATCATCTGTTGCAGCATCAGCCGCTCTGGGCTCCACCAGTAGCCTGTGTAGATCATGCTGGCGTAGCGTGGCATCAACTCATCTTTCAAGTGCGCCACTTCGCGGTCGAGGGTGATCGACTCGATCGCCCGGTGCGCACGCAACATAATGGTGCCACCCGGAGTTTCGTAGCAGCCACGCGCCTTCATGCCAACATAGCGGTTCTCAACGATGTCGAGACGGCCAATACCGTTAGCGCCACCGATGCGGTTCAACTCAGCCAACACCGTGGCCGGAGTCATGTCGACGCCGTCAATAGCAACAATGTCGCCCTTGCGGTAGGTCAGCTCGATGTAGGTGGCAACGTTAGGCGCCATTTCTGGCGACACAGTCCACTTCCACATGTCTTCTTCGTGCTCGGTCCAAGTATCTTCCAGCACGCCGCCTTCATAGGAGATGTGCAGCAAGTTGGCGTCCATCGAGTAAGGCGACTTTTTCTTACCGTGGCGCTCGATCGGAATCGAGTGCTTCTCGGCGTAGTCCATCAACTTTTCACGCGAGAGCAAATCCCACTCGCGCCACGGGGCAATCACTTTCACGCCCGGCTTAAGTGCATAAGCACCCAGCTCGAAACGCACCTGATCATTGCCCTTACCGGTAGCGCCGTGCGAAATCGCATCAGCACCGGTTTCGTTAGCAATTTCGATCAAGCGCTTGGCAATCAATGGTCGAGCGATAGAAGTACCCAACAGGTACTCGCCTTCGTAAATAGTGTTGGCACGGAACATCGGGTAAACGAAGTCGCGGACGAACTCTTCACGCAGGTCATCAATGTAAATTTCTTTAACGCCCATGGCCTGTGCCTTGGCGCGAGCAGGCTCAACTTCTTCGCCCTGACCGAGGTCAGCGGTAAAAGTGACCACTTCACACTGATAGGTATCCTGCAGCCACTTGAGGATTACTGAGGTGTCCAGGCCACCGGAATAAGCCAGAACTACCTTATTAACGTCCGCCATGCCATCAACTCCTCGGGGTTTACGCAAAGGCGCAGATTCTACCGGCCGCCACCGCTGATTTACAGGGGCAGAGCCATCAACATCGACGAAGCGACAGCTTGTTTTTTAAATGCGACAGCCCAAAGACTCAGGATGTTGCCGCTGCCGAACCCTTGGCGGCCGCGGCCGGCGCGGCTGTTGGCGGCGTTTCCGATACAGCTTCACGCTCTAACTGAATAGTTACCCGGCGATTTTTAGCGCGATTGGCTTCAGTTTTATTTGGCACCAAGGGGTAACGCTCACCGTGAAAACGAATGGTGATCTGTGCTTCAGGCACCCCATTAGCCTTCAGGTACTCCATTACGGCAAGCGCCCGACGCCGCGACAGGTCCCTATTAGTCAGGCGATTGCCGCTGCTGTCGGAGTGACCATCCAGACTGATGCGATTGACCGAAGGGTCGGCCTTGATGAACTGCAAAATGATATCCAGCTTGGCCTGCGCCAGGCTGTCTAGGTCAACACCGTTAGGAAAACCCAGTTGCGCATGTTTGATTTGGTCAAAATTCACCGGCAACAATTTAGCCGTACAGGCCAGGTAATCGTTGTAGGCCGCATTGAACTTGACCGGCAACAAGCGCACCTCCAATGGCGCGCCGCCTTGACGGGTACGATGGCGCAAGACCGGCGCCCGACCTTCCATCAAGCCGGTCAGCAAACGGCCGGCCTGTAACTGTGAGCTGTTCAGCGGCTCACCAGGAGCAACCCGGATGGAGCCCAAATTAATATCGCCACGCCCTGGCTGCCAAGGTGCCGCGGCTGCCAGCAACGTCGCCGAGCCGGCACCTTGCCAAGGCTCACCACTGCTGACGCGAAAGATCGCCTGTTCGCCGGCACGGCGCACAAATTCACCCGTGCCAAAGTTGCTAACTGCCTGCGACAGCCGACACTCAAATTTATCGCCGGCCACCGTCCACTGCACGTTTTCTATACGTGTTTGAAACGTGATGGCTACGGCGGCTTGGCTCAAAGGCCAGCCTGCCAGCAGACTGAGCAAGACCACATAACGTTGGCGCACGGTAGGCTCCAAAGGGGATTACGGCATTATTTAAAGCTATCGGTAGAGCAGGCCAAAACTTAAGCAAGCAATCACTAATCTGCCGAAAAACACCGCGTTTTAGTGGCTGCAAGACAAACGGCCACGTGCCGGGCCGGGGCTTTTCCGGTAGCATAGCGGCTGCGTTTTACCCGCTGGGAACCCCCTCATGTCTGACCGCATAACCCTGCTGCGCCCCGACGACTGGCACATTCATTTGCGCGACGGTGCAGTGCTCACGCACACCGTGGCCGATGTTGCGCGCACCTTTGGCCGCGCGATTATCATGCCCAACCTGGTGCCTCCGGTGCGTAATGCCGCAGAAGCCGACCTTTATCGCCAACGAATTCTGGCAGCGCGCCCAACGGGTAGCCGCTTCGAGCCACTGATGGTGCTGTACCTCACCGACCGCACGAGCAGCACCGACATCCGCGAGGCGAAAGCCTGCGGTTTTGTACACGCCGCCAAGTTGTATCCGGCCGGGGCCACCACCAACTCAGACTCCGGCGTTACCAACATCGACAAGCTGTTTGGCGTCTTCGAGACCATGAGTGAAGTGGGTCTGCCACTGTTGCTGCACGGTGAAGTCACCCGTGCTGACGTCGACGTGTTCGACCGTGAGAAGGCTTTTATCGATGAGCACTTAGCGCGCATCGTCGATAACTTTCCCAACCTAAAAGTGGTGCTCGAACACATCACCACTGGCGATGCCGTGCAGTTTGTCGAAGCCGCATCGAGCAACGTGGGCGCCACCATTACCGCTCACCACCTTCTCTATAACCGCAACCACATGCTGGTGGGCGGCATTCGTCCGCACCTGTATTGCTTGCCGATTCTCAAGCGCAACAGCCATCAAGACGCTTTATTGGATGCAGCCACCAGCGGCAACCCGAAGTTCTTCCTCGGTACCGACTCGGCACCGCATGCCCTGCACGCCAAAGAAGCTGCCTGCGGCTGCGCCGGCTGCTACAGCGCTTATGCGGCGATTGAGCTGTACGCCGAAGCCTTTGAGCTGCGCAGTGCATTGGACAAACTAGAAGGTTTCGCCAGCCAGCACGGCCCGGACTTCTACGGCCTGCCCCGGCACACAGACACCATTACCTTGGTCCGTGAATCTTGGACCGCCCCGGCCAGCCTGCCCTTCGGCGAGCAAACCGTTATCCCGTTACGCGCCGGTGAAGAACTGCGCTGGCGTTTGTTGGAGCAACACCTGTGAGCGAAGATCATTACGACGACGAACAAGACGGCCAACGTGGCGGTAGCTCGCGCTATCCCATGTCCGAACGTTTTCGCGGCTACCTGCCGGTAGTCGTCGACGTCGAAACCGGCGGCTTTAACTGCGCCACCGATGCCCTGCTGGAAATTGCCGCAGTGACCATTGGCATGGACGAACAAGGCATGCTCTACCCAGAGCACACCTACTTCTTCCGCGTGGAGCCCTTCGTCGGCGCCAATATCGAACAAGCTGCCCTCGACTTTACCGGGATCAAGCTGGACCACCCGCTGCGCATGGCGGTAAGCGAAGAAGCCGCGCTCAACGATATCTTCAAGGGCATCCGCAAGGCGTTAAAAGCCAACGGCTGTAAGCGGGCGATTTTGGTCGGCCACAACAGCAGCTTCGACTTGGGCTTCGTCAACGCCGCCGTGGCGCGTAACGATATGCTCAAGCGCAATCCGTTCCATCCGTTCTCCAGCTTCGACACCGCCACCCTCGCCGGCCTTGCCTACGGTCAGACCGTGCTGGCCAAAGCCTGCCAGGCCGCCGATATCGACTTCGATGGCCGCGAAGCCCACTCGGCACGCTACGACACCGAAAAAACCGCTGAACTGTTCTGCGGCATCGTCAACCGCTGGAAGGAAATGGGCGGCTGGCACGACTTCGACGACTGAAGCCTGTGTTCAATCTGTAAGACGACAGCTCGCTGGCTCCTACAGAAAAATCACAAAAAAACCGGCAGCGAGCCGGTTTTTTTGTGCCACGCAGAATGCCTTACAGGCTGTCGGCGTTCTCGGCCAAATACTTGGCCACACCTTCCGGCGAGGCGGTCATACCTTTGTCGCCTTTCATCCAGTTGGCCGGGCACACTTCGCCATGCTCTTCGGTGAACTGCAGGGCATCGACCAGACGCAGCAGCTCGTCCATGTTGCGGCCCAGCGGCAGGTCGTTGACGATCTGCGAACGCACAACGCCATTCAAGTCGATCAGAAACGCGCCCCGGAAGGCCACGCCGTCTTCGGATTCGACGTCGTAGGCCTTGCAGATTGCGTGATTGATGTCGGCCGCCAGGGTGTACCTGACCGGGCCAATGCCGCCCTTGTCTACCGGGGTGTTGCGCCAGGCATTGTGGGTGAAGTGCGAGTCGATCGACACGCCAATCACTTCGACGTTACGCTCGCGGAACTCGGGAATGCGGCGATCCAAAGCGATCAGCTCGGATGGGCAAACGAAGGTGAAATCCAGTGGATAGAAGAACACCAGGCCGTACTTACCCTTGATCGCCGAGGACAGGCTGAAACTGTCGACAATTTCGCCATTGCCGAGTACCGCAGCAACATCAAAATCAGGGGCTTTCTTACCGACGAGTACGCTCATTGAATATCTCCTTGAGTCATGGGGGTCAGGTGCGAGCCAATTTAACCTTGAAGCCGCCTGACGGCAGCATGATGACAACGCCCGCACCACCAGGGCCGGCCATCATACACCGCGATTTTCAGCCTCGCCCACCGCTTTACCGACCGCCGGCCCGAGGCGTTTGACCCACCCCACCTCGACCGCTGGTCTGCGGCACAGGACATCGGACGCCAGCCTGAAAACTAGTTTTGACAAGCATTCTCATTAGCATTAGTATCCAACTCAACAGCCACTGCCATGCGACGAATCTTATTTATGTACGTCTGCCTCTGCGAAGGTGTCACCGACAACCAGATCCGCGACGCAATCTTTGCAGGTTGCTGCAGTTACCGTGATGTTCGCACGACCCTCGGTGTCGGCAGCCAATGCGGCAAATGTGCCTGCCTGGCCAAGCAAGTGGTTCGTGAAACCCTCAGCGAAGTGCAGAGCAGTCAGGTCGCCTTGGCCTATCCAGCGAATTTTGTCGCGGCCTGAGTCAGACGATGTAAAACAACCGGGCCTCGCGTCCGGTTTTTTTATGTCCGCAATTCAAGCGCTTAGGCTCTAGATACGGAGGAAAATCGTTCTTGTTAATATTTATTTCTGCCTAAATTTCAAATACTTAGATTTGACAGACGCTATTACCCGGCCCAAAATTTCCTATCAACTTTCCCAGCAAGGCAGCTCAGACCATGAAAGGCGATAAGAAAGTCATCCAGCATCTGAACAAGATCCTCGGTAACGAGTTGGTCGCCATCAACCAGTACTTCCTGCACGCACGGATGTACGAAGACTGGGGCCTGAAGAAACTCGGCGAGCACGAGTACCACGAATCCATCGACGAGATGAAGCATGCGGACAAGCTGATCAAGCGCATCCTCTTTCTCGAAGGCCTGCCGAATGTGCAGGATCTCGGCAAAATCCTGATCGGTGAAAACACCCAGGAAATGCTCGAATGCGATCTGAAGATCGAGCACAAGGCCCACATCGACCTGAAAGCGGCGATTGCCTACTGCGAAAGCACCGGCGACTACGCCAGCCGCGAGCTGTTGGAAGAAATCATCTGCTCTGAAGAAGACCATATCGACTGGCTGGAAACCCAGTTGAGCCTGATCGATAAAGTTGGCCTGCAGAACTACCTGCAGTCGCAGATGGACGAGTAGCCGCCTGCTTGCTGCATGATAACGGGAGCCTCAGGCTCCCGTTTTTATTCAAACACAGGGCCAGAATGAAACGACTTGCCGTGGCTTTGGCGAAAAATTCCACGCACAAAAAACCCCGCCGCAGCGGGGTTTCTTCACAAGAAACCGACTCAGGCGTCGGTTTTTTGCATGGCGCTCTTGATCAGGGTCTGCAGCTCACCCTTCTCGAACATCTCGGTCACGATGTCGCTGCCACCAACCAGTTCACCGCCAACCCAGAGCTGCGGGAAGGTCGGCCAGTTGGCGTACTTCGGCAGATTGGCGCGAATTTCCGGGTTCTGCAGGATGTCGACATAGGCGAATTTTTCACCACAGGCCATCACGGCTTGTGCGGACTTGGAGGAAAAGCCGCACTGCGGGGCATTCGGCGAGCCTTTCATGTACAACAGAACGGTGTTGTTGGCGATCTGTTCTTTGATGGTTTCGATGATATCCATGGGGCACCTCTGGACTTAACTTCCCGACTCACGGGTCGGCACGATGGCGGCATTGTAACGAAAAGCCGAGCGTAATGCTCGGACTTGGCGAAGCGCGGACAGCCTGG
>JBBKVZ010000428.1:0-2672 GCA_037968715.1 Pseudomonas sp. | reverse complement strand
CCATCAAACTCGGCGGGATGCGGTAGCTGGTTAAGCGGAGCAGGGGTTCACAGTGCCAATCACGCATCAGTCGATATCCATCCTTGGTTAAGCCTGCGTCGGTTGTGCCGGGTGTGGGGCTTGTTTGCTGCGGTGTTCGGTTTGCGTGGCGGGGTTAGTTAGAGCAACCCCGCAGCATTGCAACTCTATCCCGGAAACTACCGGATTAGAGCGGCCCCGTACAGGTTAAAGGCACGTTTAAATTAAGGGTATCGAGCGTTTGTGCAAGTTCGCGGGCAACGGCCAATGGGGCGGCGCTATCTATTCTCGCCTCAACCAGCCGGGCGGCAGAAATGGGGCGTTGCCATCGCGTCGCGCCGGCAGGCGGTATTTCAGGCTTAACAAAAATAAACCTGTCCACCATTAGCCTTAATAGCGAAAATTATCGGCATATGGCGGTCAATCGTGGCCTGGCAGTTCAGGAGTAGGTATGGAGTTGGTGCACAAAGCGCTGTTGTTGGTTACGGATGAGCCTTGCGAGCGGATCGAGGCTGTGCGCGCCTATGCCTTAGAACATGGTATTGAGCTGTGCGAGGTTAGCGAGCAGGCATTACTGACCGAGCCACGGCCTGATTTTGCGGGTATCAGTCATTTGCTGGCGGTGGTCAGCGATGAACAGGTGTCTGGCTATATCAACCTAGCTGAGCGCCTGGGGCTGAGTTTGGGCTTGGTGCCTAAAGCCGGGCAGCTGTATGTGCATCATTGGTTCCGCCTGCCGCACAACAGCGCTGAGGCGATTGCTTTGGCGTTTTCGGCCAGCGCCTGCAAGGTTGATCTGCTGCGTTGCAATGATGAACTGGTGCTGGGCATGGTGATGCTCGGCGACACGCCGTTTATTGACCAGCGCAGTAAGGTCTATCGCAACCGCCATTATCGCTGGTTAGGGCTGTGGTTTTATCGCTTGGCGTTGTTCTGGGGCAGTGTGCGCCGGCTGTTAGGTATTCACCCGTTTGCCGTGACCTTAAGCACTGCGCACGAGACGAAATTACGCACCGCCATTACTGGCTTGGTGGTAATCGAAAACGATGTGGGTGGCGCCACTGCCAAGTTACTGGGCAGCAACTTAACGGTGCAAGATGGGCGTTTTTCAGCCCTGCTAATTTCACCTAAGTCGGTCACTGAATACTTAGCTTTTCAATTGTTGGCCATCTTTCGGCCCCATCGTGCGAACGGTCGTTTGCCAAAGGCGGTGAGCTTAATTCGCTGTGGCGAGTTGGTCTTGGAGGCAAGCAAACCAATTGCCTACTTTATTGATGGTCACCGTTATGAAGCGGCACGCATTGAGTTTCAATTGCACAGTGAGGCGGTGCTGATCAACCTCAATGAAGACTACTTTGCTCGCGTTGAGGGCAAAGACGTGCACCGCACCGAGAACTTGCCACGCCGCAGCGAACGCTTAAAAGTCATCGAAGACCATCTGCCGATGTTTGCCAAAGCGTTGGAGGATGATTTCCGCGAGCTATTTGTGCAGTTACGCGAGATGGCCAAAATCAATGGGGTGTTTGTTAGCCTGATTATTCTCAGTTCAATCATTGGCAGTCTGGGGCTGTTTTTGTCCTCGGCGGCGGTGATTATCGGTGCGATGGTGTTGGCGCCACTGATGGCACCGATTATTGCTTTGTCCATGGCCATGGTGCGCGGTGATCGCAGCATGATGGTCCAATCATTGCGCACCATCGGCATCGGCATGAGCCTAGCCATGACTATGGCCGCGTTGCTTGCGCAGTTCTTGCCGACGCAGCACATCACGGTGGAAATGGCCGGGCGGATTAACCCGAACCTGCTCGACTTGGGCGTGGCCATTGCCTCGGGCGTCGCGGGGGCTTATGCCACCGTGCGTGAGTCAGTGGCGAAAAGTGCCTCTGGGGTGGCGATTGCCGTGGCCCTGGTGCCGCCGCTGTGCGTGGTCGGCATCGGCATTGGCTGGTGGGACTGGCAGATACTGAGCGGCGCCATGTTGCTGTTTCTGACCAACCTCGTGGGCATCTCGCTGGCCGCCGCCTTGACCTTCTTGCTGCTCGGTTATGCGCCACTGGTGCGCGCTCGGCGCAGCCTGTTGGTGTCGCTGTGTTTGTTGCTGCTGCTGGCGGTGCCACTGGCGTGGTCATTCGAGGGTATGGCGCAGATCTGGCGCATTGAGAAACTACTCTCCTCGACGGAGTTTGTGGTTGAGCAGCAGTCGCTGAGTTTGGAGAACCTAGTGGTCAGCCTGCGCGATGAGATGATCGTCGTCGAGGGCGATGTACTGTCCAGCAAGCCGATGCCGCACAGAGATTTATTGCAGCTTAAGCAACAGCTGAGTGAGCGCTTAGGAGAGCGCTTAGAGCTACGTTTAACGCCGCGGATTAAGCTCTAAGGCTGCTCTGGGAGTTTTGGCCCGCATGGCTGGACACAACGCAATGCTTGCTGTGCGTTTGATTTGGCGAAGGCCCGCGGCTGTTATCCACGCCAAACCATGCGCGCCAGCAGCCGGCAGTTTATGGATTGGCGGCGATAAATTTAACCACCACCTCAGCCAGCGCCTCGCCTTGGTCTTCTTGCAAGAAGTGACCGCCATTGGCAATGGTGGCGTGAGCATGTCCTTGTGTGCCGGGGATCAACTTCTGCATCAGCTTGTCGCCCCCGGCAGTGAT
>JBBKVZ010000427.1:0-6318 GCA_037968715.1 Pseudomonas sp. | reverse complement strand
GCTGCGACCTGTCGATCCAAGACATCGCCGAACAACTGGGCTTCTCCGAACCCTCGGCCTTCCACCGCGCATTCAAAAAATGGACCGGCCTCACCCCCGGCGCCTATCGGTCCAACCCGCAAGGTTAAACTTTACCTAACCAGCCATTACCTGCTGGCGGCACAGCACACACTGCAAACGGCAAACGGCAAACGGCACCTAGGGTGGGCTTCAGTCCACCAATACCACCAGCAAAACCCGCAACCACAACAGCTAAGCCGTTCTGCGCGCAAAAAAAACGGGAGCCCTTGCGGGCTCCCGTACTGAAAATCAGCTAACACCCTCTGACGACTTAAACTAAAGCCGCTCGCGGCGGACAACTTTACCTGCGTTCAAAAAACGCCCTTACAGTCTGGCAAATGTAGCCAAGGCTGTTGGTAGCACTTTGTTGCCGCCGTGTAACCAAATGTAAACAGCATGTCTCGCTGGCCGCGCCCAGCGCCACACGGCACACTAGGCCATGACTGACCTTTACCATCCCGCCTGTTGTAGCCCACTGCAGCATCACTGGCCGTTGCCGCAGGTGCTGGCCGGCTGCCAATTGCTTAGCTGTGAATTTACGCCGAGCCTTTTGCAGGCCGACGACTTTCCGCGCACCGCCATTGCTCAACCGAAAGGCGCCGCCAAGCGGCAAAGCGAGTTTCTCGCTGGCCGTTTGTGTGCGCGCCAAGCGCTGCAGCAACTCACCGGCATCGCCAGTGTGCCAGCGGTTGGTGCCGATCGAGCGCCCTGCTGGCCGGCGGCGGTGGTGGGTTCCATCACCCATGGTCACGGCTGGGCCGCCGCGCTGGTTGGCGCGCAAACCCACTGGCGCGGTTTAGGGCTAGATGTTGAGCGCCTGCTTAGCCATCAGCGGGCACTGCGTTTGCAAGCCAGCATCCTCACCCCGGCGGAGTTGCAGCGCTTGGCGCAGGTGCCTGCCGCGCAACAGGCCTGGCTGGTGAGCCTGACTTTTTCGCTGAAAGAGAGCCTGTTCAAAGCCCTCTACCCGCTGGTGCAACAGCAGTTTTATTTTCAGGATGCCGAGTTGCTCAGCTACGACCCAGCCGGTTTTGCCGAGTTGCAGTTGCTGCGCGACCTTGGCGCAGACTGGCCGGCAGG
Organism: Pseudomonas sp.; assembly: GCA_037968715.1. Taxonomy (GTDB): domain Bacteria; phylum Pseudomonadota; class Gammaproteobacteria; order Pseudomonadales; family Pseudomonadaceae; genus Aquipseudomonas. The sequence goes on along the minus strand of JBBKVZ010000427.1, from coordinate 5,178 downwards.
CAGTCGCTGCCACGGCCAGTTCGCGCAGTTTGCTGAGCGGCTATTAAGCCTGGTGAGCATCGCCGTTTAACCGGCTGTTGAGCAATCAGACTCTGTAGCGGCTTTGCAGGGTGGGCTGCAGCCCACCACGGTTCGATAAAATGACTTCGCTAGGCCCCATTACTGCTCTGCCGCAGTGGCCAGACCAGGCTAAAGCGCGCGCCGCCTAGGCTGTCGCTGGTGGCGATCAAGGCACGGCCGGCGTGCCAATGAATAATCCGCCGCACAATCGACAAGCCCAAACCATGCCCACCCGAGGCGCGGGTGCGGCTGTCATCTAAGCGTAAAAAGGGCGTAAACAAGCGTTCCCACTCCTCCTCGGGTACGCCGGGGCCGTCGTCTTCTACATCTAATTGGCAATGCGTGGTGGTCAGGTGATAACTCACCCGCACCCAGGTTTCGGCGTGGCGCATGGCATTGGTCACTAGGTTTTGCAGGGCGCGGTGCAGGTAGCGTAACTCGCCCTCGACCATCACCGGCTGCGCGCCGGGTTCAGTGCCGCGCTGCAAATGCACCTCGGGGCGCAACAGTGCCTGCTCACTAAGCACCTGATCGAGCAAGGCGTCGAGGTCCACCAGCTGAAACTGCAACGGCGGGGCGCCCTGTTCCAACCGCGCATAGGTAAGCATCTCGTCCACTAGGCGGTCGAGCTCCTGAATGTCGTTGTCCATGCCGTCTTGGTATTTACGCCGCAGGGCCGAGGTGGGCGCGTCGCCAAGCATCTCCAAGCCAAAGCGTAAGCGCGCCACCGGAGTGCGCAGCTCGTGCGACACGGCACGAACCATCTCGCGTTGGATGGTTAATAGTTGCTGCAACTGCATGGCCATATTGTTGAAGGCACTGGCCAAACGCCCCACCGAGTCGGCGCCGCCCTGTGCTGCACGCGCGCTCAAACTGCCGGCGGCAATCCGGGTAGCGGCACTCTCCAAGCTATGTAAACGGCGCTCCAAACGGCGTACCAGCAAGTACACCATCAAGCCAATTAGGCTCAAACCCAGCAAGCCAATGATCACCAGTAACTCTGGCGGCGTGGGGTTCATTAAAAACAGCGGGCCAATTTCCAGCACCCAAGGGCTGTCCATAACGCCGGCAAAAATATGCACGGCGTCGCCGTCTTTGCCCAGGGTCATCACTGTGTCGCCTTCCATCACCCGCCGGCGCTGGTCTTCATCCAGCGGTGCCAGTTTGCTGTCGAGTAACTGCAACGGAAATCCAAAGCGCTTGCTGGTTTTCAACTCGGCCAAGCGCTGCGGCTGCTCAGCCTGCGGGTAACGTTGTAGTTCATCGCTGAGCATATACACGGTGGCCCGTGCCAATTGTTCGCTGACCTGCTGAACATCGCCGACCAGCAGCAACTCCGGTGCGGCACTGATCAGGCTGTAGATTTTCGCGGCATGCGCGCCGTTCTGACGCACCAACACCCGACCGCTTAGCAACTGCTCACGCTCGCTGGCCTTTAACGGCTGACCGGCTAAGCCCTGCACCTGCAAACCAACCCCCAGCAGGCTTTGCAATTGGCGCACGCTGCTGCGCCGCTGCATCTCACTAAGCGGTTTAAGGTTGTCGGCCATCAAGCGGAAAGTGCCCTGGGCCAAGCGCTCACGGTACTCATCACTGCGCACCTGATTGACCAACTGCAACGCCGCAACGCCGAGCACAGCAACCAGCACCAACACCGCGAGCATGCCGCCATAGATACGCAGGAAGATTGAGTTCACAGCGCCTGCGCCGCCTGCGCGACAAATAAATAACCCTTGCCGCGCACGGTTTTGATCACCTTAGGGTGCTCCGGGTCGTCGCCAATTTTTGGCCGAATCCGCGAGATGCGCACATCAATCGAGCGGTCTAGGCCGTCATAGCCGACCCCGCGCAACTCGGTGAAAATTTCTTCCCGGGAAAGAATTCGCCCACTATTGGCGGCCAGCAGCCAGAGCAAGTCGAACTCGGCGCTAGTCAACTCAATGCTCACCGCATGCAAGCTGGCTTCGCGGCGGGCGTGATCAATTTGCAGCGGGCCAAACTGCAAACACTCCGGGGCCGCGTCTGAGTTGGCTGTCGCGACCGGATTACGGCGCAACAAGGCATGTACCCGCGCCAGTAATAAACGCGGGCGCACCGGTTTGCACACGTAGTCGTCGGCGCCCATCTCCAGCCCCAACACTTGGTCCATGTCATCGGCCAGTGCGGTGAGCATCAAAATCGCCCCGCGATATTGCTGGCTGCGCAGCGTGCGGCAAATCGACAGGCCGTCTTCGCCCGGCAACATTAAGTCGAGAATCACCAATGCCGGCTGCTCGGCTAAAATGCGCGCCGTGGCCTTAGCGCCATCCGACTCAACCGCGACCACCAAACCATTGCTGGCCAAATATTCGCGGGTTAACTCGGCAAGTCGCTGATCATCTTCGACGATGAGTATTTGCCCAGACTGCTGCTCCACTACAACCTCCCAACCCTATGCCAACGACTGCCAAAACGGCCGGCATTGTAGCAACCAGCAGCGTTCAGCACAGTGCATGCCAACCCATGAATAAAACACAACATATAGTGTTGGCTTGAGAAGTCCTCAGCATCTTGGGCGACCCACAAAAAAACCGCTCCGCTGTCGACAAGCGGTTGATAAACGGCAACCCCAGCGACCATGCGGGTTAGCCGATGTTACCCAAGGTTAACCCACAGGTTTATCCACAGGCAGCCATTAACGCTCATCTTGCAATGATGTCCTTAGCGCTCTATCTTGTATCCCCAGCGCGACAAACACCTACATGTTGGGTTTTCGCAGGTTAGACGACACAACTGGAAGATTCCCCAGCGGGCTTTCAGCGGCCACCCTAGGTGCGCCTAAACGCTCTTTTAAAGCACCTTCAACCGCACCCGCGGTGCATGCAAATTAAGACTGTAATAATGCGTGACTACGCCGTTAAATCGGTGTAACGCCAACAGTTACCACCACTAAATATTGTGGTTTTGACGCTGAGCGTTAAAACCTCGGACTTCAGAGCCAGGGAAGTGCTTGAGTCGTGCCCTTTTCTGTCCTTTGGCCACCTGCAACGCCCAGCATTTTGTGCTGGGCGTTGCAGGTGGCGTAATGCTTGACCTGAACTGCTGCACACCAAGTACCCCCAAGTGTCTAACTCGATAAAGACAGAACACGGAGAACCCAGCAATGCCCACCAACACCTCCCGCGAGACGCCCATGGCCAACCCCAATCAAGCCAACGACAGCTTGCAAGACCTAGCCGCCACCGCGCCCGGTCAACTGCGCGTGATCAAACGTAACGGCAGTGTTGTGCCTTATACCGATGACAAAATCACCGTAGCCATCAGCAAGGCGTTTCTCGCGGTAGAGGGCGGCACTGCTGCTGCCTCGTCGCGCATTCATGAAACCGTTGAGCGTTTAACCGAGCAGGTTAGCGCCACGTTTAAGCGCCGCATGCCATCGGGCGGCACTATCCATATCGAAGAAATCCAGGACCAAGTTGAACTGGCCCTGATGCGCGCTGGCGAGCAAAAGGTGGCGCGTGACTACGTCATCTACCGTGACGCCCGCTCGAAAGAACGTGCCAACCAGAGCAGCCAGCAACCGAGCAAAGCCCACCCAAGCATTCGCGTCACCCACGCCGACGGCAGCACTGCAGCGCTCGACCTCGGCCGCTTGCACACCATCATCAGCGAAGCCTGCGAAGGTTTGGCGGAAGTCGACGGCGAGCTGATCCAGAGCGAAACCCTGAAGAACCTGTACGACGGCGTAGCGCAGAGCGACGTTAACACCGCCCTAGTGATGACCGCCCGTACTCTGGTTGAGCGCGAGCCGAACTACTCGTTCGTCACCGCCCGCCTGTTGATGGACACCCTGCGCGGTGAAGCCCTGGGTTTTCTCGGCATAGCCAAAAGCGCTACGCACCACGAAATGGCCGACCTGTACGCCAAGGCATTGCCGGCCTACATCGCCAAGGGCATCGAGCTGGAGCTGCTCAACCCAGTACTGGGCACCTTTGACCTCGTGCGTTTGGGTCAGGCGATCAACCACCAGCGCGACCAGCAGTTCACCTACCTAGGCCTGCAGACCCTGTACGACCGTTACTTTATCCACACCGACGGCGTGCGCATCGAGCTGCCACAGGTGTTCTTTATGCGCGTGGCCATGGGCCTGGCGATTGAAGAGAGCAATAAAGAAGCGCGCGCCATCGAGTTCTACAACTTGCTGTCGTCGTTCGACTACATGGCCTCGACGCCGACCCTGTTCAACGCCGGCACCCTGCGTCCACAGTTGTCGTCGTGCTACCTGACCACCGTACCAGACGACCTGTCGGGCATTTACCACGCCATCCACGACAACGCCATGCTCAGCAAATTCGCTGGCGGCCTGGGCAACGACTGGACCCCTGTGCGCGCCCTGGGCGCTTACATCAAAGGCACCAACGGCAAATCGCAAGGCGTCGTACCCTTCCTGAAAGTGGTCAACGACACCGCTGTTGCCGTTAACCAAGGTGGCAAGCGTAAAGGCGCCGTGTGTGCGTACCTTGAAACGTGGCACATGGACATCGAAGAGTTCATCGAGCTGCGCAAAAACACCGGTGATGACCGTCGCCGCACCCACGACATGAACACCGCCAACTGGATTCCAGACCTGTTCATGAAGCGCGTGTTCGACGACGGCCCTTGGACCCTGTTCAGCCCATCCGAAGTACCGGACCTGCACGACCTGTTCGGCAAGCCGTTCGAAGAGCGTTACGAGTACTACGAAGCCATGGCTGGCTACGGCAAGATCAAGCTGTTTAAGACCGTACAGGCCAAAGACCTCTGGCGCAAAATGCTCTCCATGCTGTTTGAAACCGGCCACCCATGGTTGACCTTCAAAGACCCATGCAACCTGCGCAGCCCGCAGCAGCACGTGGGCGTGGTCCACAGCTCGAACCTGTGCACCGAGATCACCTTGAACACCAACAAGGACGAGATCGCCGTTTGCAACCTGGGCTCGATCAACCTGCCGAACCACATCGTCAACGGCAAGCTGGACACCGTCAAGCTGGAACGTACCGTCAACACCGCAGTGCGCATGCTCGATAACGTCATCGACATCAACTACTACTCGGTGCCACAGGCGCAGAACTCCAACTTCAAGCACCGTCCAGTGGGCCT
>JBBKVZ010000426.1:0-6390 GCA_037968715.1 Pseudomonas sp. | reverse complement strand
ACCGTCGGGTATTGGCCCATGTGCGTGCCAGCAAGGCGCCCAAGATCGGTACAAAACTATTAATAGACGGCGGTGCTCAGGCAGAAATGCTCGGCCGGCATGACGCGTTGTTCGAACTGCGCTTTAGCGAGCCGGTGTTGCCGTTGCTGGAACGCGTCGGCCACATGCCGCTGCCACCTTATATAGATAGGCCGGATGAGTCCGCTGACCGTGAGCGTTATCAAACGGTGTACGCCGATCGCGCCGGTGCAGTTGCTGCGCCCACCGCTGGGCTGCACTTTGATCAGGCCTTGCTGGCCAAGATCGCCGAACTTGGGGTTGAGACCGCATTTGTTACCCTGCACGTTGGCGCTGGTACCTTCCAGCCCGTGCGGGTTGAGCGCATCGAAGACCACCATATGCACACCGAGTGGCTGGAAGTTGATGCCTCGGTGGTAGCTGCTGTTGAAGCCTGTAAGGCGCGCGGCGGTCGAGTCATTGCTGTGGGCACCACCAGCGTGCGCTCGCTGGAGAGTGCCGCGCGCGATGGGGTGCTTAAACCATACAGCGGTGATACCGATATTTTTATCTATCCGGGCCGACCTTTTCATGTGGTCGACGCACTGGTAACAAACTTCCATTTGTCCGAGTCGACCCTGTTGATGTTGGTGTCGGCCTTTGCCGGGTATCCCGAGATTATGGCGGCCTACGCGGCAGCTATTGAGCAGAGCTACCGCTTCTTTAGTTACGGTGATGCCATGTTTATTACCCGCAATCCCGCTGCGCGCGGGCCAGAGGAATCGTTATGAGCCGTACGTGTCGCATGTCTTTTGAGTTATTAGCGACTGATGGTCGCGCTCGTCGTGGCCGGCTGACATTCCCGCGGGGTGTGGTGGAAACCCCAGCTTTTATGCCGGTGGGCACTTACGGCACCGTTAAAGGTATGTTACCGCGTGACATTGTCGCCACCGGCGCGCAGATGATCCTTGGCAACACCTTTCACCTGTGGCTACGGCCGGGTACCGAGGTGATCAAGAAGCACGGCGACCTGCATGACTTTATGCAGTGGCAGGGACCGATTCTCACCGACTCTGGTGGTTTTCAGGTGTTCAGCTTGGGCGCCATGCGCAAAATTAAGGAAGAGGGCGTGTACTTCGCCTCGCCGGTGGACGGCGCCAAGGTATTTATGGGTCCGGAAGAGTCGATGCAGGTGCAGCGCGATCTGGGCTCTGACGTAGTGATGATTTTCGACGAGTGCACCCCGTATCCGGCCGATGAAGAGGTGGCGCGGGTGTCCATGGAGTTGTCGCAGCGCTGGGCCAAGCGCTCGAAAATCGCCCATGGTGATAGCACTGCGGCCTTGTTTGGCATTGTTCAGGGCGGCATGCATGAAGATTTGCGCATGCGCTCGCTCGAAGGCTTGAATGAGATCGGCTTCGATGGTTTTGCCATCGGCGGTTTGTCGGTAGGCGAGCCGAAAGAAGAGATGATCCGCATTCTCGACTTTTTGCCGCCGCAGTTACCGGCCGACAAACCACGTTACTTGATGGGCGTTGGCAAGCCTGCCGACTTGGTTGAAGGTGTGCGCCGTGGCGTAGACATGTTCGACTGCGTAATGCCGACCCGCAATGCCCGTAACGGTCATCTGTTTGTCGATACCGGTGTGCTGAAAATTCGTAATGCCGTACACAAGCACGACGAGTCGCCGCTAGACCCTACATGTGATTGCTACACCTGCAGTAATTTCTCCCGTGCGTATCTGCATCATCTGGATAAATGCGGCGAAATGCTGGGGAGTATGTTGAATACTATCCACAACTTGCATCATTACCAGCAGCTGATGGCTGGTTTGCGCGAGGCAATTCAACAGGGTACATTGGCCGCCTTCGTGGATGCCTTCTACGCCCGCCGCGGACTAGAAACACCGCCGTTGGACTAAGTAAATCCGAGATTTATCGACGTTAATATCGCCTTAATAGGAGTGCAACATGAGCTTTTTGATTTCCGCTGCCCACGCCGCCGATGGCGCTGCTGCTGCCGCACCTGGTGGCGAATATGTACAGTTTTTGTTTCTGGGTGGTTTCGTCGTTATCTTTTATCTGATGATCTGGCGTCCACAAGCTAAGCGCGCGAAAGAGCAAAAGAACCTGCTGGGCAATCTGCAAAAAGGTGACGAAGTGGTTACCGCTGGCGGCATTGCCGGCAAGATCGTTAAGGTTTCTGATGAGTTTATCGTGCTGGAAGTGTCGAGCACGGTTGAACTGAAAGTTCAGAAGTCGGCCGTTGCTGCGACCTTGCTTAAGGGCACCCTGAAAGCAATCTGATTGCTGACGGTTAAACATAACTTTCAACATCGACGGGGCGCGCAATGCGCCCCGTCTCATAAACGGGCGGCGTCATGCTCAACAAATACCCTCTGTGGAAATACCTGCTGATTTTGGCAGTGTTGACGGTTGGCTTTATCTATAGCGCGCCGAATCTGTATCCGAACGATCCGGCTATTCAAATCAGTGGCGCCAGTACGGCTCTGCGCATTAGCCCGGTAGATCTGGAGCGGGTCAATACAGCCTTGGGTGATGCCGGTATCGGCGTTAAGTCGGCAGTCTTGGCTAAAGAGGGTAAAAACGCCCTGCTGCGCCTGCTGGAAAAAGACCAACAACTGCCCGCTAAAGACGTGATCCGCAAAGTTTTGGGCGATGACTACGTAGTGGCCTTGAACTTGGCCCCGACCACGCCGCAGTGGTTGCGTGCGCTGGGTGCCAGCCCGATGAAACTAGGCTTGGACCTTTCCGGTGGTGTGCACTTCCTGCTCGAAGTGGACATGGATAAAGCCATTGCCTCTCGGGTCAAGGTTTATGAAGGCGAAGTGAAGAGCATGCTGCGCAAAGAGCGTCTGCGTTATCGCAGCCTGCCGCAGCAAACTGCAGCCATCAGCTTAGGTTTCACGGATAGCGATCAATTAGAAAAAGCCCGCAGCCTAATCCAGAAAAGTTTTAGTGATTTTGCCCTGAGCGCGACTGAGCGTAATGGTCTGCAAATTCTTAAGTTGGCGCTAACGCCGGCCAAGCTAACCGAAATTCGCGAGTACTCGATCAAGCAAAACTTGACCACCGTACGTAACCGCGTGAACGAGTTAGGTGTGGCTGAGCCGCTGGTCCAGCGCCAAGGCGCCAACCGCATTGTGGTTGAGTTACCGGGTGTGCAGGACACCGCTGAAGCCAAGCGGATTCTCGGCAAGACCGCCAACCTTGAGTTTCGTTTGGCCGCAGAAGCCGATGCCGGTAAAGCCAGCACCGAGCTGTTTGAGTTCCGTGAGCCGGGCCGTCGCCCAGAGCCGCTGGAGCGTGGGCTAATCATTACCGGTGATCAGGTGACTGATGCCTCGGCCAGTTTCGACGAGAACGGTCGCCAGCAGGTGAATATTCGCCTCGATGGGCATGGCGGCGATCTGATGAACCGCGCGACCCGCAACAACGTGGGCCGCAGCATGGCGGTGATCTTTATCGAGCAAAAGCCACTGACCAAGTACGTCAAGCAAACGGTCAATGGCGTCGAGAAAGAACTTGCCGTGCAAAGCTTTAAAGAAGAGAAATTGATCATCAGCTTGGCGACTATTCAGTCGCCGCTGGGCAGTCAGTTTCGCATCACCGGTCTAGACGGCCAGGGTGAGTCTTCGGAATTAGCCTTGCTGCTGCGTGCCGGTGGCTTGGCTGCACCGATGTACTTCGTTGAAGAACGCACCGTTGGACCAAGTTTGGGTGCTGAGAACATTCAGTTGGGCGTGCAGGCGTCACTTTGGGGCTTCCTATTCGTTTGCCTGTTTATCACCTCTATTTACCGCTTCTTTGGCGTGCTGGCCACGCTCGCCTTGGCCTTTAACATGGTCGTATTGTTGGGGCTGATGTCTTGGTTGGGGGCGACTCTGACCTTGCCGGGTATCGCCGGTATCGTGTTGACCATGGGTATGGCGGTGGACGCTAACGTGCTGATCTTTTCGCGGATTCGTGAAGAAATCAGCAATGGCATGTCGATTCAGCGTTCGATCACGGAAGGCTTCGATCGTGCTCTGTCGGCGATTGTCGATGGCAACCTGACCACGCTGTTGGTCGGCGGCATTCTGTTTGTGATGGGTACAGGTCCGATCAAGGGTTTTGCCGTGACCATGTCACTGGGCATCTTGACCTCCATGTTCACTGCGGTAGTGGTGACACGCGGTATGGTTAACCTGATTTTTGGTGGCCGCAACTTCAAGAAGCTGTGGATCTAAGGGGCTGATGACGATGAAATCTACAATTAATTTCATGGGCATTCGCCATGCGGCGTTTGCGGTGACGGTGTTACTGACCCTGATCTCCTTGGGCAGTTTGGCGGTAAAAGGTTTGAACTTTGGTTTGGACTTTACCGGCGGTACGCTGATCGAGCTGGCTTATGAGAAACCAGCCGAGCTTAATCAGGTTCGCGAACAGCTGCGCAGTGCGGGTTTCGCCGATGCCATGGTGCAGAGCTTTGGTGCGAGCACGGATGTGCTGGTGCGTTTGCCGGGTGATGATCCGGAGCTAGGTAACAAGGTTGCCGCGGCGTTGCAGCTGTCCGATAACACTAATGCAATTGAGGTGCAGCGGGTCGAGTTTGTTGGCCCAACGGTAGGTGAAGAGCTGCGTGACCAAGGTGGCTTGGGCATGTTGCTGGCGCTGGCGGGGGTGATGGTCTACATCGCCTTTCGCTTTCAGTGGAAGTTCGGTCTGGGTGCGATCATCTCGCTGGTCCATGACGTGATCATCACTCTGGGCGTGTTCTCGTTCTTTGAGCTCAACTTCGATCTCACCGTGTTGGCGGCGGTGTTGGCGATTATTGGTTACTCACTGAACGACACCATCGTGGTCTTCGACCGGGTGCGGGAGAACTTCCGTCTGCTGCGCAAAGCCGACTTGATCGAGAACATCAATATCTCGATCACGCAGACCTTGCTGCGCACCATGGCAACATCGGTGTCTACCTTGCTGGCGATCGCTGCGCTGATGGTGTTCGGTGGTGAGAACCTCTGGGGCTTCTCGCTGGCGTTGTTTATTGGTGTGTCGGCCGGTACTTACTCCTCGGTTTACATTGCCTGTATCTTGCTGGTGTGGCTCAAGCTTGATCGTGAAGACCTGATTCCTACGGTTACCGCTGAAACGGTTGACGATCGGCCATAGTACTGTGATGCGGTTCGCGTATTGAGCCAAAAGATCGGGTGGCGCTGAACTGTGCGCCATTCGATAAGTCCTACCTGTTGTATGGGAAACATTTCTCTCCCGTAAATTTATGGAGCTTCACGTGAATAAATCAATGCTGATTGGTACTGTGCTGGGCGCGATCGGGGTGACTGCCGGTGGTGCTGTGGCCACTTACAGCGTGATGAATAGCGGGGAAAAATTTGCCAAGGTAGTGGCTGTGCAACCCGTGACTGAAACCATCAAAACCCCACGCGAAGTCTGCAAAGAGGTGACGCTAACCAAGCGTCGCCCCGTTCAGGATGAGCACAAGATTGCCGGCACCTTGCTCGGTGCAGTAGCCGGTGGTTTGCTCGGTAACCAAGTGGGTGGCGGTACCGGTAAGAAAATTGCCACCGTTGCTGGTGCTGCTGCCGGTGGTTATGCCGGTAATACCGTGCAAGGCAATATGCAGGAAGGCGACACTTACACCACCACCGAAACCCGCTGCAGCACCGTGATCGACAAGAGTGAAAAAGTCGTCGGCTACGATGTTAAGTATCAGCTCAATGGTTTGGTTAATCAGGTGCGTATGGATCGTGATCCCGGTGCACAGATCCCGGTTAACGCTGAAGGCCAGTTGGTGCTAACTCAATAAAGCCTGCTGCGCAGTCCTTCTGCCTGCAAGTCAAAACGCCCTTCGGGGCGTTTTTTTATGGGCGGTGAAAAACTCGCTACCTGACAGATCGGAGCCGCACGGTTTGCCTGTTCGTTATTGACGAGCGACATGGCTTTGCGGCGGCGGGTTAGAACACCTGGAGGATTGCAAACTGCTGTAAGTGGTTCGCGATATTTAATTCGAATTCACTGCCCGGTAGTTGCCCCAGCAGGCGTTGGCCCATGGGCGAGTGCGGGGTAATCAGCATGATCTCGCGTTCGCCATCGTTGAACTTTAATCCGGCGGCATCTGGAGCCAGTAGCAGCCAGCGTTGCTGTTCGGCGGCGTTACTGAGTAATACCAAGGCGCCCATTTGGATGCCCCGCTGCGGGTCAAAGTCGCTGATAGGCAGTTGCTGTAGCGCGGTTAAGGCTTGGTTGATCTCGGCCAGCCGACGGGCTTGCCCTGCGGCGAGGTAGGAGGCTTCCAGTCCCAAGGTGTCGTATTTGTTCTCGGCGATGTTGGCTTTGTCGGTTGCCGCCTCGTAGGCCGTTTGCGCCGCCC
>JBBKVZ010000425.1:0-2775 GCA_037968715.1 Pseudomonas sp. | reverse complement strand
CGCGACAACAAGTACAAGGCGCGGATCAAAATTCTGGTTAAGGCGCTGACCCCCGAGGTGTTCGCCGAGCGCGTCAACGCTGAGTGGGCGCACAGCAAAGATGGCGCAACCACACTGGACGACGCTGAAGTACAGCGTGTAGCCCAGTACTTCGTCGACCCCGCCTATCTGCAACTGGCCGACCAGCAAGAGGCCTTGAGCGCTCTAGATGCTGAGCACCCAGGGTTTGCCCGCTGGCGCCAACGCAATACCTTTGCGCACAAAAAAACCGGCTATGTGGCGGTGACTCTGTCGCTAAAACCTACCGGCACCGCGCCCGGCGATGTCACCGACAAACAGTTGGATGCAATTGCCGACCTGGCTGAGCGTTACAGCTTTGCTGAGGTGCGCAACAGCCACAACCAAAACATCATCCTTGCTGACATCGAGCAAACCCAGCTGTTTACCCTCTGGGGTGAATTGCGCGAATTGGGCTTTGCCACGCCGAACGTTGGCCTGCTGACTGACTTAATCTGCTGCCCAGGTGGCGACTTCTGCTCACTGGCCAACGCTAAGTCGATCCCGGTGGCCGAAGCCATTCAACGCCGCTTCGCTGACCTAGATTACCTGTTCGACATCGGCGAGTTGGAGTTGAACATCTCCGGCTGTATGAACGCCTGTGGTCACCACCACGTCGGCCATATCGGCATTCTTGGCGTCGACAAAAAGGGCCAAGAGTTCTACCAGGTTTCCTTGGGTGGCAGCTCGGGCCGCGACGCCAGCTTGGCAAAAATCCTCGGCCCATCGTTTGCCGAAGAAGATATGGCGGACGTGATCGACAAGCTCATCAATGTTTACATCGAGCAACGCGATCCAGAAGAAAGCTTTCTCGATACCTTCCGCCGTATTGGTATCGACCCGTTCAAGGAGCGTGTATATGCAGCGAATAATTAAGAATGGTCAGGTAATCGACGAAACTTGGCATTTGCTGCCCCAAGACGCAAACCTCGACGGCGTGTCTAACTGCGACGACATCATTGTTCCGCTGTCGCTATGGGTTGAGCACTCGCGCGCCCTTAAAGCCCGCGACGGTGGCTTAGGTGTATGGCTGGAAGCAGGCGAAGAAATTGAAGAAATTGCTGCTGACCTAGAGAGCTTTCAGGTTATCGCGCTGAATTTCCCCAGCTTCACCGATGGCCGCCACTCATCCACGGCTTGCCTGCTGCGCCAGCGCTACCATTACCAGGGCGAGGTACGGGCAATCGGTGATGTATTGCGCGACCAGCTATTTGCCCTGCAGCGCTGCGGCTTCGATGCTTTCGCCGTGCGCGCCGACATGAGCGCTGAAGATGCCTTAAACGCCTTCGCGGATTTCCGGCACGTTTACCAGGCGTCAAGCGACCAACCTCTGCCACTGTTTCGCCGCCGCGACTAACGCGCTGACCAAGCCATAACGCAGAAATAAAAAAGCCCTGAACTCAGGGCTTTTTTCCGTCTAGCTAATTAGCTTTAAGCGAGATTAACCAAAACCCGGCCCGTCGCTTTAGCCGCAAGCATCTGCTCAATAGCCGCCGGCAACTCTGCCAAGCTCACCTCATGGGCCAAGGTTTCAAGGTTCTCCAATTTCCATTGCAGCGAGAGTTTGTCCCACATCGAGGCCTTGACCACCAAGGGTAACTCGACGGAATCAACCCCCAGCAAATTCACCCCACGCAAGATAAACGGCAGCACATTGGCATTAAAGCCAACCCCGGCAGTTAACCCGCAGCACGCCACACTGCCGCCGTACTGCAGAGACTTAACCACGTTAAACAAGATATCCCCGCCCACAGTATCCACCGCCGCCGACCACTGCGGCTTGAGCATGGGCTTACCGGTGCCTGCCTCAATACTGCTGCGGCTGACCACCTGAGTGGCGCCCAGTGCGAGTAAGAACTCGCTCTGCTCGGGCTTCCCCGAAGCAGCCACCACTTGGTAACCCAGGCTCGCCAGCAGCGCCACGGCGATACTGCCCACGCCACCGGTGGCGCCGGTAACCAACACCGGACCGGCATCAGCGGTGAGTCCGGCCTGCTCTAATTTATCGACACACAGCGCCGCTGTTAAGCCCGCAGTACCCAGCAGCATGGCCTCACGCAACGACAGCCCCTGCGGGCGTTTTAACAACCACGCGGCGGGCACACGAATGTATTGGGCAAAGCCACCGGAGGTGTTCATGCCCAGATCGTAACCGGTGACTATCACCTCATCGCCGGCGGCAAACTCAACGACACTCGACTGCTCAACAATGCCTGCTGCATCAATACCCGGCGTATGCGGATAGTGTTGGGTGACACCCCGATTGCCGCTGGCCGAAAGGGCATCCTTATAATTTAAAGATGAATACTGCACGCGAACTAACACTTCGCCGGCGGGTAAATCAGCAACTTCACGAGTCGAAATCTGCGAGGTAAAACTACCGTCGGCTTGCTCGTTAATCACCAGCGCCTGAAACTGAGTCATGCTGTTCTCCTTATTTACCGAGTCATTGCACTGTACAGCAGTGGGTCATTGCCAAAAGCGTTGCTGGCTTAATCGCCCCCACCAATTGAGTAATACGCGGTCAATGGCCACGCTAGCCGCCAGACCGAAACGCTCCTGCAACGATTTTTTCTGCACGTAATGCAAATGGAACAACTGCGCTGTTTTCGCCAGTTCAGCCAAGTACTCATCGCTGGTTTTCAGTTCATCGACCAACTGTTTTTCCAGTGCCGCCAGCCCCAGCCAAACCTCACCGGTAGCGATTTCGTCGATGTT
>JBBKVZ010000424.1:0-23181 GCA_037968715.1 Pseudomonas sp. | reverse complement strand
GGCTTTGATATTCGCAAAAGCTCGGTTGATGCCATGCCGGAACTGCCGTTTAAAATCATGATGAACGTGGGTAATCCGGACCGCGCGTTCGACTTCGCCCAGTTGCCGAACGAAGGTGTAGGTCTGGCGCGCCTTGAGTTCATCATCAATCGCATGATTGGTGTGCACCCTAAAGCGCTGTTGAACTTTGCCAGCCTGCCGCCGGAGATCAAAGACAGCGTCGAGAAGCGCATTGCTGGCTATAACGACCCGGTCGGCTTCTATGTCGAGAAACTGGTCGAAGGTATCAGTACCCTAGCTGCAGCGTTCTGGCCGAAGAAGGTAATTGTGCGTTTGTCGGACTTTAAGTACAATGAATACGCCAACCTGATTGGCGGTAAGTTGTACGAGCCGGAAGAAGAAAACCCAATGCTGGGTTTCCGTGGCGCCTCGCGCTACATCAGCGAGTCGTTCCGCGATTGCTTTGAGCTTGAATGCCGGGCGCTGAAGAAAGTGCGCAATGAAATGGGCCTGACTAACGTCGAAATCATGGTGCCGTTTGTGCGTACTTTGGGCGAGGCAAGCCAGGTAATTGACCTGTTGGCGGGCAATGGCTTATCGCGCGGCGAAAATGGTTTACGCGTCATTATGATGTGTGAATTGCCGTCCAACGCGATTTTGGCCGAAGAGTTCCTCGAGTTTTTCGATGGTTTCTCAATTGGCTCCAACGACCTGACTCAGCTAACGCTGGGCCTGGATCGGGATTCTGGAATTATTGCGCACTTGTTTGATGAGCGTAATCCAGCCGTTAAAAAACTGCTGTCGAATGCCATTCAAGCTTGCCGCAAGGCTAATAAATACATTGGTATCTGTGGTCAGGGGCCGTCGGATCATCCTGATTTGGCTAAATGGCTGATGGAGCAGGGGATTGAAAGCGTTTCGCTGAATCCCGATTCGGTGCTCGATACCTGGTTGTTCTTGGCTGAAAACCAAGCGTAATCGTCTTACTTAACCAAAGGACGGGATTATCCCGTCCTTTTTTATGCCAGAAGCACTATGCACAGCAGCAGTGAACTCTTCCCCGTGGCGCTAATCAGCGCCGAATTTCGTAATGACCTCAGCGAAGACGTTTATCGCCTGAAACCAGGGAATAGCCCGGACGCGAGCGTCGAATTAGCCCTTACTCGCCTAGGTCGGCCCGGCTATGAGCATGCGCGTGGTGTACCCGTCATTCTGCTACATGGCAGTTTTTCCAATCGACGCTTCTGGTACTCACCCAAAGCCATCGGCTTGGGCGCGCATTTGGCGCGTGCAGGTTTTGATGTGTGGATTGCCGAGATGCGTGGCCATGGTTTGTCGCCGCGCAATCAGCAGTACAAACGCAATCGGGTTAGTGACTATGCGCGTTATGACTTACCGGCGATTAGTGCTTTTGTGCGCGAGCAGACTGCACAAGCCCCCCATTGGCTCGGCCATTCTCTTGGCGGCACAACCTTGGCTGCAGCGCTCGGAGGGCATTACCTGGGCGAGCAAGATGCTGCCTCAGTGGCGCTGTTTGGTAGCCAAGTCAGCCGTATTTACTGGCCGTTAAAAGTGCCGCCAGTTGTCTGGGGTGGGCGTTTCTTGCTCAAGCGTTTTGTGCATATTCCGGGCTCACGGTTAAAACGTGGCCCTGAAGATGAGCCCGTTGGTGTGGTGTTGGAGAGCCTGGACTGGCATGGCTTGTTTGGCCGCTTTGGGGATAGCGAGCGTGATTGGTGGGCGGGTCTAGCCGATGTTCGCGTACCGGTGTTGGCGGTGAGCGCTGAAGGTGATCATCAAGATCCGTCTTGGGCTTGCCGCAAACTGCTCAAGCAGTTTGGCTCAGTCACCCGTGAGTTCCTATGCTTAGGGCGCAAGAGTGGCTTCACCGATGATTTTGGTCATGTTGAGATGTTGGTCAGCAAGCATGCGCAGCGCGAGGTGTGGCCATTAGTTGAGCACTGGTTGCTTAAACAATGCTTGCCTGAGTCCTTGCAAGCTTCGCAGTGCTCAGGGGCCGCTACTCTTTAGTGCATCAACAGCGGGGACAAAGTCGGAGGGCTGCTTATGTTTGTCGCACTAGAGCGGTTGTTGAATGTGCAGGCGGGTTATCGACGGAGCTTTCAAGTCGACGGTAAGCACTTGCTGTTGCTTGTGGTTGAGGAACAGGCGGTGTTATTGGATAGCCGTTGCCCGCATCAAGGCGCCTCTCTACAGACGGCTTCGTTAGTTGGGCGGGTATTACGCTGCAGCAGACATGGCGTAGAGTTTGACGTGCTTTCTGGCCAGGCACTGAATTTGAATTGCCCTGGTTTGCGGCACCTGCCACTGGTCTACCACGGCGACCGGATCGGTATTGATGTTTAATTTTTAAAGGAGTTTTCTCATGCAATACGTAACCCCTGATTTGTGCGATGCCTATCCTGAGTTAGTGCAGGTTGTTGAACCTATGTTTAGCAACTTCGGTGGGCGTGATTCGTTTGGCGGTGAAATCGTCACGATTAAATGTTTTGAAGATAATTCGTTAGTTAAAGATCAGGTTGAGCTCAACGGCGCGGGTAAAGTCTTGGTCGTTGATGGTGGTGGCTCACTGCGTCGTGCACTACTGGGCGACATGCTGGCTGAAAAGGCCGCAAAAAATGGTTGGGAAGGTTTAGTCGTCTATGGCTGCGTGCGGGACGTTGACGTGATTGGGCAGACCCGCTTGGGTGTACAAGCGCTGGCCAGCCATCCAATGAAAACCGATAAGCGCGGTATTGGTGATCTGAATGTTGCGGTCACTTTTGGTGGGGTCACTTTCCGTCCGGGTGAGTATGTATATGCCGACAACAACGGCATAATTGTGTCGCCACAAATGTTGAATATGCCTGCTTAAACATTCGTCATACGCTCACTTGTGCGTGCCCCGTCAGCTCGCAGGGGTACGTGCACTTCGTTCAAACTTGGAATATTCATGCGCGATGAAAATGTTGCCGGCGGCTTGGTACAGGGTTTTGTCCTTGACGGTCTAGGTGGGGCACGCGTGCTTGCGCACCAAGCATTAGACACGCTGGTTTTGCAGCCCAAGGAAAGCCTTTGGGTGCATTGGGATCGCAGCCATCCGCAGGCACAAGAGTGGCTGCGCAACCACAGTGGACTTAGTGCGTTCAGCTGTGATTTGCTTTTGGAAGAAAATACTCGGCCGCGATTAGTGAGTTTGCCTGCAGATGAAATGCTGTTATTTCTGCGTGGTATTAACCTCAATCCGGGGGCTGAGCCTGAAGATATGGTGTCGATGCGTATTTTCGCCGATGCGCAACGAGTCATCAGTCTGCGTTTACGGCCCTTACGTGCCGTGAATGATGTTATTGAGCTGTTTGCTAAAGGGTGTGGTCCGCTTAATACCTCAGAGCTTATTCTGGAGTTGGCAGGCCAGCTGACTACCAAAGTTGAGGCTTTGGTGGTGGCTCTGACTGAGCCTATTGATGTTGAGGAGGAGCATATCGATGAAGATGATCGTTATGTCCCCGATCACGCCCAGCTGCAACATATCCGGCGGCGCTCGGCACGATTGCGGCGTTTTTTGGCGCCGCAACGTGAAATCTATGCGCAATTAGCCAGTAATAAGCGCCCATGGTTCGATGCGGATGCGTGTGGTTACTGGAATGAGTTAAATAACTACTTAACCCGTTATCTGGAGGAGTTGGAGTTAATCCGTGAGCGAGTCGCGTTGATACTGGAGTCGGAGAGTCGGCGTATGTCCGAACAGATGAACCGCACTATGTATCGCTTCGGCATCATCACCGGGTTTTTCCTGCCGCTGAGTTTTTTAACCGGTTTGCTGGGGATCAACGTTGGCGGAATTCCTGGCGCCGAGCTGCCTTATGCTTTTATTTTCGTCTGCGTCTTAATGTGCGTGTTGACGGTAGGGCAGTGGTGGCTGTTTCGTCGTTTGCGCTGGCTGTAACGTGACTTGTCATTGGCGCAATACGTCTAGCCCTCATGAACCCAGAGGTGCGTATGCACGATTCATTTGAACAATCCCTGCGAGAGCTGCTGAACAGCGCGCCATCTAGCCATGATGATGATGCTTGTTTGGGTCGGGTGCTGAAAACCGCTAATCGACAAGTCGGTGCTGGCGAGATGTTTAGCCTGATAGGTCATTGGTTCGGCGCCACCATGCTGGCTGTTAGCAAGGGTTCGCCACATCTAGCGCCAGTTTCTCGGCGTAAACCGTCCGGTCGCACTGTTAATAAGGCTGATTGATTATGGAATTTGATCCTGTGACACAAGGTTTGGTCGGTGCCATGGCTGCTGTTTGGTCAAAGGTTGCGGTTTTTATTCCGAACTTGATCGTAGCCATGATCTTGGTCTTAGTCGGTTTTGTACTTGCCAAACTACTCGATACTTTACTGTCTAAGGTGTTGGCAAAAATTGGTCTAGATCGATTAATGGCCGGTACCGGCTTAACCAAGATGTTGGCGCGCGTGGGTATTCAAGTTCCCGTTTCAACATTGATCGGGAAAATTATTTACTGGTTCGTGCTTCTGGTGTTTCTGGTCTCAGCGGTTGATCAGTTGGGCCTTGAGCGTGTATCAGCAACCCTTGATGTGTTGGCGCTGTATGTACCTAAGGTGTTCGGTGCCGCATTAATTATGCTGGCGGGCGTGCTTGCAGCGCAGTTACTCAGTGGTTTGGTGCGTGGTGCTGCCGAGGGTGTTGGCCTTGAATACGCCAATGGTTTGGGCCGAATTGCGCAGTGGTTGATTATTGTAATCAGCCTGTCGGTGGCTATTGGCCAGCTTGAGGTGAAAACTGAACTGCTTAACAACGTGATTGCCATTGTGCTGATCTCGGTCGGTTTGGCTGTTGCGCTAGCCTTAGGCTTGGGCAGCCGGCAAATAGCCGGACAAATTCTGGCGGGCATCTATGTTCGTGAACTCTATGAGGTTGGCCAGCATATTCAGGTCGGTGAGGTAGAAGGGCAGGTCGAAGAGATCGGGACAGTTAAAACTATCGTGCTGACGGATGACGGTGAGCTAGTTTCATTGGCCAATCGTGTACTGCTTGAGCAGCGCGTAAGCAGTCGTTAGCACACTAAATCCTGTAATGTATGCCGCTAATCCAGTCCTTCAGGGTATGGGTTGTGGCGGTCTTGACCTGACTGTCGGCCCAATTCGTTTTGAATAAAACTAAAACGCTATCCTCGCGTTACGACCCCCGCGAACTCTCCGATGAGGAGTTGGTGGTGCGGGCGAACGATGAGCTATTGCATGTTACCCGTGCCTACGAAGAGTTAATGCGCCGTTATCAACGCACGCTCTTTAACGTATGCGCGCGCTATCTAGGTAGCGAGCGTGATGCTGATGATGTGTGCCAAGAAGTGATGCTTAAAGTTTTGTATGGTTTAAAGAATTTTGAAGGCAAGTCAAAATTTAAAACATGGCTCTATAGCATCACCTATAACGAGTGCATTACCCAGTATCGTAAGGAGCGGCGCAAACGGCGTTTGCTGGATGCCTTAAGCCTCGACCCGTTGGAAGAGGCTATCGAAGAAAAGCCGGTTAAGGCTGAAGACCGCGCAGGGCTGGATCGCTGGCTGGTGCATGTCAATCCGATTGACCGTGAGATTCTAGTGCTGCGGTTTGTCGCAGAGTTGGAGTTTCAAGAAATTGCCGACATCATGCACATGGGGCTTAGTGCGACTAAAATGCGTTACAAAAGAGCACTGGATCGCTTGCGTGAGAAATTTGGTGACGTAACCGATGATTAAGCCCGCTAAAAGTTCTCTTTTGTTTCGTACAGCCGTGTTAAAATACTAAGCTAAGTTGTGCCTGAGTCTCGCACAACTGCATTTTTGAAAAATCACCACGATAGGAATTTACGGATGAAGCTGAAAAATACTCTAGGCGTAGTCATTGCCAGTTTGGTTGCTGCAACTTCGATCAACGCTATGGCCCAAGGTCAAGGCGCTGTTGAAGCTGAAGCTTTCGCTAAGTACTACGCTCCAGATAGCAGCCGCGATCTTGGCAATCACGGTAACTTGCTTGGTGGTTCGCTAGGCTACTACCTGACTGACGACGTTGAGTTGGCTCTGTCCTACGGTGAGTATCACGATATTCGTGGCGAAGACAGCGGCAAAAACATCAAGGGCAGCCTGAGCTCCCTTGACGCCGTTTATAACTTCGGCACCCCAGGTGTTGGCTTGCGTCCATACGTTTCTGCTGGCTTTGCTCACCAGAGCATTGGTCAAGATTCGACTGGTGGCCGCGATCGCAGCACCTTCGCTAACGTCGGTACCGGCGTGAAGTACTACTTCACCGAAAACGTGTTCGCCAAGGCTAGCTTGGATGGCATGTACAACATCGACGCTGGCAACAGCGAGTACATGGCTGGTCTGGGCCTGGGCGTTAACTTCGGCGGCGGCCCTAAAGCTGCTGCTCCAGTAGCTCCAGTTGCTGACGTTTGCAACGATGCAGACAGCGACGGCGTTTGTGATGCCATCGACCAGTGCTTGGACACAGTAGCCAACGCTACCGTTGATAGCACCGGTTGCGTAATTGTTGCTGAGGCTGTGCGTGTTGAATTGGACGTTAAGTTCGACTTCGACAAGGCTGTTGTTAAGCAAGATAGCTACGGCGATATCAAGAGCCTGGCTGACTTCATGCAGCAGTATCCAAAAACCACCACCACCGTTGAAGGTTACACTGACTCCGTTGGTACCGACGCTTACAACCAAGGTCTGTCGGCTCGTCGTGCTAACGCCGTTCGCGCTGTATTGGTTGAGCAGTACGGTGTAGCTGGCGACCGCGTTAATGCTGTTGGTAATGGCGAAGCTAACCCAGTTGCTGATAACGCAACTGAAGCTGGCCGCGCTGTAAACCGTCGCGTTGAAGCTGGCGTTGAAGCTGGCGCAGTAATGGTAGAAGAAGTACAAGCCCAGTAATCTGAGCTTGTAACAGAAGAGCCCGGCTTAGGCCGGGCTTTTCTTTGCCTTCAAAAAAGTGTTCGGCGTAAACACCCAAACCGGATTGGACGGTAAGAACCCGCTTTCTGGCGATCCATGTCGCGCAAATGGATTATCGATCAGCCTGCATAACGGGCGCCACTAACGATAAAAGTATTGCAAGCAAGCTTGCACCAACAGATTTAAAGCTCGGTCGTTAGCTACGCTCGCAACAAACTATTTGTAAAAAGGCATAAAAAACCCGACCTAAGTCGGGAAAAGCACATCTTCGCAGGAGCGAACTGGTTAGCCGGTGTGAGCCAGCGCGAAAGCTTTACTGTTGTTGGCCACCTCGCCGATGACCAATATGGCCGGGCTTTTTAGGTGGAAGTCCTGGGCGTCACGCTGCATTGCAGCAAGGCTACTCCGACACTCTCGCTGGGCCGGCAGTGAGGCATTTTCGATCATGGCCACCGGCATATCGCTGCGCATGCCACCTGCTAGCAAGCTGTCTTGAATTTCGCTGAGCTTGGCCACGCCCATATACACCACCAGTGTGGTGCCGCTCTGGGCTAATGCAGCCCAGTTCAGTGTGCTGTCGTCTTGCGTATGTGCGGTTACCAGCGTTACGCCGCGGCTAATGCCGCGCAGTGTTAGCGGTATGCCGCAGTTGGTGGCACCAGCAAGACCTGCGGTAATGCCGTTAACCAATTCAACCTCAATGCCAAACTGTTGCAGCCAGTCGGCTTCTTCGCTGCCGCGACCAAAGATGCAGGGGTCGCCGCCTTTTAAACGCACTACACATTTGCCTTGGCGTGAGTAGCGCAGCAGTAGTCGATGAATAAATGCTTGTGGGGTAGAGCGGCACCCCCCACGCTTACCAACCGAAATGACCCGCGCTTTAGGGCAGTGCTCAAGCACTTGCTGATTAACCAAGTCGTCGATCATCACAATGTCGGCTTGCTGCAGGGCGCGGACAGCTTTGAGGGTGAGTAATTCTGGATCACCGGGACCTGCACCAACCAACCAGACTTTTCCGTTCATTCGTTTACCCTCACAGCGGTGCAGTTGCCTGCGCGACGTTATTTGTCAGCAGGCGTTTAATTTCTGGTACGCAGGAGCCACATTGGCTGCCACAGCCGAGCTCTTGCTTTAGACCGTTAAGGTCTAAGCCGCGCAGAATGCCGGCATTGATGGCAGCACTGCTGACGTTCATGCAGGTGCAAAGGGTTTTTTCTCCAACATTATTGCTGGTGCCTGGCGGAGTGCTAAGTGGGGCCAGCAGCCAGCGCCTTAACTCTTCATCGGCGCGGCCGGTGCTCCACATGTCTTTTAACCAGTCGCGTGCGGCTGTTTCACCGGCGAGTCGGATAGCGGTAATGCGCCCGCTTTCGATACGTACACGCTTACCAATTGCTTTGCGTGGATCGTCGTAGGCCATGATTGGGCCTTCATCCAGACCTAGCAGTTGGTCGATTTGCGCTAATAATTGACTCTCTGGCGCGCTCAGCGCTGCGGCGCGAACTAACAGTGCTGGGCGTTCGCGTCCGCTTAGGCTAAAGCTTGCATAGGTGAAGCTTTCGCACAGAGGGCGTAGCGCGCTTAGGCGGTTTTGAACATCGCCTTCTACCAGGGCGAAAAGCTGCCAAGGTAGATCGACTTTGCTCACTTCAACGCTGCTGTGCTTAAGCTCTGGCTGTTTGGACAGTGGATCAAAAACCCCTGTGGTCAGAACGTTGGTGCCGCGCCCCTTAAGAAAGCGATCGCCCCAATGCATCGGCAGGTAGGCGTGGCCGGAGCGCACGCTGTCATCCGCGTGCACCGGCACTACTAAGTTGCCACGGCGGCTTTTAATGTTTACCAGCTCACCTTCGAGCAGGCGCCGACGGCGCATTTCATCAGGGTGCAAACTCAGCAAGGCTTCTTCAACGTGGCCAAACAGGCGTGCTGCAGTGCCTGTGCGGCTCATTCCATGCCATTGATCGCGCAAGCGACCGGTATTTAGGCTCAGCGTAAAGCGTGCGTCACGTTTCTCATCTGTGGCCCGATAAGGTTCGGCAATAAACTGTGCACGCCCCGATGCTGTGGCAAATTGTGCGTCGGTATATAGCCGTGCTGTTCCGGTTTGTGTCCCCGCGCGAAACGGCCATTGTTGAGGGCCTAGCTGATCCAAAATGGCATAGCTGAGACTGGATATATCCAAGTCGCGATCTGCAGTAAGGCCTTTGTATTCATCAAATACGGACTTAGGGCTGCTGAAAGCAAATAAGCTTGGCAAAGCAGGGCGCATTAGGCGCTCTAAGCGTTGGGCAAAATCAACTGTAATGGACCAGTCGGCGCGTGCTTGGCCTGGAGCTGGCACTGCAGCTTGTACATGGCTGATGCGCCGCTCGGAGTTGGTTAGCGTGCCTTCTTTTTCACCCCAGCTACTGGCCGGTAGTAGTAAATCGGCAAATTGGGCTGTTTCCGTTGTGGCGAAAGCCTCTTGCAGCACGACAAATGGACAGAGTGCCAAGGCTTGATGGATTTTGTTTTGATCTGGCAGCGACTGCGCAGGATTAGTACAGGCAATCCATAACGCTTTGATCCGACCGTCACCAACTGCGTCAAATAACTCAATTGCACTCAGGCCGGGATTGGCTGGCAGTTGTTCGGCGCCCCAATAATGTGCAACTTGGTCGCGGTGCTCGCTATCAGCAACACTGCGATGGCCGGGTAATAGGTTGGCCATGCTGCCGGTTTCACGACCGCCCATGGCGTTGGGCTGGCCTGTCAGAGAGAAAGGCCCAGCCCCAACTCGGCCTATTTGCCCAGTTGCAAGGTGTAGGTTAATCAGCGCGCTGTTTTTGGCGGTGCCGGCACTCGACTGATTCAGGCCCATGCACCAGAGCGAGAGAAAACTCGGCGTGGTGCCGATCCAGCGCGCGCAGGTTTGCAAATCGGTGACATTGATGCCGCAGAGGTCAGCAACCATTTGCGGGGTAAAGTCGCGCACCAAGCTTTTTAGCGCGTCGAAGCCTTCGGTGTGCTGATCGATAAACTGCCTGTCGATCCATCCTTCCCACATAAGAATGTGCAAAATGCCGTGAAACAGCGCGACATCTGTGCCGGGCTGTATGGCCAGGTGCATGTCAGCCAGCTCGCAGGTGTCTGTGCGTCGTGGGTCGACCACGATAATTTGCATCTGTGGACGCTTGGCTTTGGCTTCTTCCAAACGCCGAAACAGTACTGGGTGGGCGTAAGCCATGTTGCTGCCAACAATCAGCACGCAGTCGCTCTGCTCGATATCTTCATAGCTGCACGGCGGAGCGTCAGCGCCAAGGCTACGGGTATACCCAGCTACCGCCGAAGACATGCACAAGCGTGAATTGCTGTCGATATTGTTGGTGCCGACTAAAGCGCGGGCCAACTTGTTAAAGACGTAATAGTCCTCGGTGAGCAACTGCCCGGAGATATAAAACGCCACGCTGTCTGGCCCGTGCTCGGCGATGGTGGCGGCAAATTGATTGGCCGCATGTTCGAGTGCACTGTCCCAGTCAGTGCGGGTGCGGGCGAGCTGTTTGCCCAGACGTAACTCTGGATACAGCGCACGGGCGCTGATATCACCGGTTAAGTGCAGGCTTGAGCCTTTACTGCAAAGTTTGCCAAAGTTGGCGGGGTGTTCTGGATCGCCTTTAACGCCAAGAATGTTGGCGCCATCATGCTCAATGAGCACGCCACAACCCACGCCGCAGTAGCAGCAGATGGAGCGGGTGATTTGGGTGGCTGAGGTGCTGCTTTGAATGTTCGCTGACATGACCTTGTTTCCTGTCGATGGGGGCTGCGTAAGGCGCAGCCCGACAGCAACACCGCTTACGCGGTGCCTAGCGTCAAGCGCACTCGGTGACGGTTTTCAGCTGTAGGAACACCCGACCGTTTTCCAATTTCACTGGGTATTTGTGGGCACAGCCAACGTCTGGTGCCAGTGCCTCGCCACTTTCTAGGTCGATCTGCCAGTTGTGCAGTGGGCAGGACACGCGTTTGCCGTAGATCAGACCTTGCGACAGTGGCCCGCCCTTGTGCGGGCAACGGTCATCAAGGGCGAACACTTCATCGTTAGAGGTGCGAAAGATCGCGATGTCGCCTTTGGGACCATCAACGATACGCGAACCGAGCACGTTGATCTCTTCCAGTGCGCAAATGTTCAGCCAGTTCATGCGTGCTCTCCTTCAACTTGTACCACTGCGATACGTTCAAACTCTTTGCTCAATTGCGGCTTGGACAGCTGCTCTTGCCACGGATCCTGCAAGAACGACAGAGAGAACAGCAGGCTGGCGTGTAGGGCTTTGCGGTTCTCCTCGCTCTCCAGTACTGCCTTCTTGATGTGATCCATGCCGACACGCTGCAGATAGTGCACGGTGCGCTCTAGGTAGAAGGCTTCTAAGCGATAGAGCTGGAGGAAGGCCAGGCTGTATTCCATCACCTCATCGGCAGTTTTGACCTTGACGAAGAACTCGCCTGCTTCGGTTTTAATGCCGCCGTTGCCGCCGATATACAACTCCCAGCCAGACTCGACGCCGATGATACCGACGTCTTTAATGCCTGATTCTGCGCAGTTGCGTGGGCAGCCGGAGACTGCAAGCTTGACCTTGTGTGGCGACCACATGTACGACAACGCCTGCTCTAGGTCGATACCCATCTGCGTTGAGTTTTGTGTGCCGAAGCGGCAGAACTCGCTGCCCACACAGGTCTTAACGGTACGAATGGACTTGCCGTAGGCGTACCCGGAGGCCATACCGAGGTCTTTCCAAACACCCAGAAGGTCGTCCTTCTTAATTCCGAGCAGGTCGATACGCTGACCACCGGTGACCTTGACCATAGGTACTTGGTATTTATCAGCCACGTCGGCGATACGGCGCAGTTCAGATGAATTGGTAACCCCGCCACACATTCGTGGCACGACCGAGTAGGTGCCGTCTTTTTGGATGTTGGCGTGCACGCGCTCGTTGATCAGCCGCGATTGCGGATCATCTTTAGCTTCGCCTGGCCAAGTCGAGAGCAGGTAGTAGTTCAGTGCCGGACGGCAAGTGCCGCAGCCGTTGGGCGTGCTCCAACCCATCTCAGTCATGGCCTGAGTCATGCTGATCAGGTGTTGAGCGCTGATCATTTTGCGGATTTGGCCGTGGTTTAGATCGCTGCAACCACAAATGGCTTTTTCGCTTTTCGGCTTAACATCGGCGGCGCCACCAACGGTGCTGATCAAGATTTGCTCAACTAGGCCTGCGCAAGAACCACAAGAGCTGGCCGCTTTGGTGTGCTTTTTAACGTCATCAACACTAAACAAGCCGTTTTCTTGAATGGCTTTAACGATGGTGCCTTTGCACACACCGTTGCAACCACACACTTCCATGCTGTCTGGCATGCTGGCCGCACTATTTTGGCCTTGGTGGCCAGCATCGCCGAGCGCCTGCTCACCGAACATCAGGTGATCGCGGATCTGGCTGATGTTGGCGTTTTCTTTGACTTGTCGAAAGTACCAGCCGCCGTCGGCTGTATCGCCATACAGGCAGGCACCGACCAAGATGTCGTCTTTGATGACTAGCTTCTTGTAAACGCCGCCAATCGGGTCGGAAAGGGTGATGGTCTCAGTGCCTTCCGCGCCCATAAACTCACCCGCGGAGAACAGGTCGATGCCTGTTACCTTGAGCTTGGTCGAGGTGACAGAGCCCTGGTAGCGGGCAAAGCCGAGCTGTGCCAGATGGTTCGCACAAACTTTGGCTTGATCAAATAGCGGGGCTACTAAACCGTAAGCGGTGCCGCGGTGGCTGGCACACTCGCCAATCGAATAAACCCGTGGATCGTAGGTTTGCATGGTGTCATTAACCAAAATTCCACGATTGCACGGTATCCCGGTTTTTTCGGCAAGCTCGGTATTCGGTTTAATGCCGGCAGCCATGACCACCAGATCAGCTGGAATAACATCGCCACTTTTAAACTTAACGGCGCAGACACGGCCTTCGCCGTTGTCCATTAACGCCTCAGTTTGTTCATTGGTACGGAAATGAATGCCGCGCTCTTCCAGTGCTGTTTGCAAAAGCTTGCCGGCGTTTTTATCCAGCTGGCGCTCCATCAACCAGTCGGACAAATGCACCACAGTTACATCCATGCCGCGCAGTTTTAGACCGTTAGCGGCTTCCAGCCCCAATAGGCCGCCACCGATGACCACTGCGTGGCTATGGGTGGCAGCCGTATCGATCATCATCTGGGTATCAGCGATGTCGCGATAGCCAATAACGCCATGGAGTTTATTGCCCGGTATTGGCAATATGAATGGTACTGAGCCGGTAGCGATTAGCAGTCGATCATATTCGGCCGTGCTGCCATCATCTGCGGTAACGGTGCGCTTCTTGCGGTCGATAGCCACCGCTTTGCGATTAAGCAGTAAACGAATATTGTTGTCGGTATACCAGCTAAGGTCGTTTAGGACGATGTCTTCGAAGGTTTGCTCGCCGGCCAATACGGGCGACAGCAGAATGCGGTTGTAGTTCGGGTGTGGTTCAGCACCAAACACGGTGATGTCGTAGAGATCGGGGGCGAGTTTAAGAAGCTCTTCGAGGGTGCGAACCCCGGCCATTCCGTTACCAATCATTACTAGCTTGAGTTTGTTCAAGGCTCTCTCCGCGCATCTGCTGCCAGGAATTGAAAAAAAAAGCGTCCCGCTAGTAATCTAGCGAGGACGCCTTTGTCCAAGTCCCGCTCTCTCGGGAAGTGCAGCCGTCTTCGTTGATGGCTGCACTATATTAAAATGTCAGGAAAACCTATGCAGATGGTGTGCCAACTATCAGAAGTACGCTGTACGTGGGCTCGGGAGCTGTTATCGATGGATAAATTCGGAGTTTTTCTGCACCTGTTTAAGGCGGATTGCGCTGTTGTGGTGCGTTTGCTGGCAGGCTGTGAGCGAGCAAGGTTTAGTGCAGGCGTGATGCTCTGCTGCGGTATTTAAAGACGCTATCCGTACCTAATGCTTTGTTGTTTGCTACCGATAAACTCTGTGAGAACAAGTACATAGTGATAGCTTCGAGGTGTGTAGGGTACTTTTTACCCATGTTATGCCGGGGTTACGCTTTTTCAATACGCGCAGATCGATGTGCGCCGCGGTCTTAAGCTCTAAGGGGATTTAAAATGGGATTCTCGTTAATGTGGATTGTGTTGTTTGTTGTCGGCGCTGTTGGTGGGGCCTTTTTGGTCTCGGTACGCGCATCGGCACGCGATAAAAGCAACCTGGCGCAGTTGACTGCTAAAGATCTCAGCATTGCAGAACTGTCGCTGCGCAAATCCACGAGTGAGGTTGCCGCTCAGCAAGAAATTTTATCTAAGCAGGCATTAACCGCACGACAATCGATTGAGTCAGAGCTCGCACGCTTGCGTGGCGAACTCGATAACCAGCGGCACGGCGCAGCCGAGCGTGAAAATGGCTTAGAGCAATCATTGCATCACTGTAAGTCTGAGCTGGTGCAAATTAAAGCCACTCTGGGTACTGAAAATGAGCGATTGCGTGGCGAAATCCACGGCTTGTTAGCAATGGTAAAAACCATTGAGCGCTGGCACGAAGAGATGGAAGCGATTCTGGTTAATAACAAAGTAATGAAGAGCAAAAACGCGGAATTTGCGGTTATCGTTAAACAGGTGGTGATGTTGGCGTTAAATGCATCTATTGAGGCGGCGCGTGCGGGCGAGCAGGGTCGTGGCTTTGCCGTGGTTGCTGACGGCGTCCGTGATCTTGCCATCACCTCAGAAAAACTCTCGCGCGACTATCGGGAGAATCTTGATAAAAATGACTTGGTGACCACCACCACCTTTCAAGATCTGCAAGCCAGCGGGAAGATGATGCAGACTGCCGTCTTTGGCTTGCGTGCGGCGAACGACAAAATTAGCGATGCACTGGGTGGGAGAGGCTGATAACCATGATCAGTCAAAGCGCTAAAGCAGGTATTGATTGGCTGTTTGAAAAAGCCGTTCGAACAAACAGCGTCAGTGGTGAGGGTGACACTTGTGTGCTGAGTAAAGTTGCGCCAGGCAAAGAGCTACCCACCAACGCTAATCAGCAATTGGTGGTTCTGACCATATCCAGCTATGTATTTCGAATAGTTACCATGTTTCAGTTTAATGACGACGAGGCCACCAACGAACACATGGTCCGAATGACCAAGGCGCAGACACCGGACCTCGACGCGCAGGCGCTGAGCGATGCGTATGCGGAGTTGGTCAACATGGTGTGTGGCGCGGTTAATCGTGGCTTAGGCGTACCTTTTCCACATATCGGCATGTCAACCCCCTACATGCTCGAAAGCTCTTGTGCCAACTATGCGGCAGCGCTTGAGCCCGAATATTTACAACGATTTGAAGTGGCAATAAACGATTCGGTGCGCTTCAATCTAACGTACTGCATCTGTGCGAGTGCAGACACCTCACTGGATTTTCGCATCGACACTTATGAGGCAGAGGAGGAGTCCGCAGGCGAGCTAGAACTGTTTTAAATATCGTTTTTGCAGCAGAACATGACCAGAATTAATATAAAAAAAAGGTGCAAGCATGACTGACGCAGCATTGGTGATGAGCAAGGTCCTGATCCTCGACGATGCCTCCGAGCACTTCGCGCAAATCAAACAGCTTTGTGAGGATTGCCGCTTGGTGGGTATTAAACCCAACATCGGTAGCCAGGACGGAGTGATGGCAATTTTGCGCTCAAACGTCGATTTGGGCGGCATAATTCTCTATGAAAACTATACAGGCCAGTCCATGGGCCTGACGCTGGCGCATGCCATTCATAGTGCTCGCCCAGAGCTGCCGATTTTCTTGCGTCGAGATGGCGATGCCACTCTTGCAGGGCTAGCAAGTGCTGAGGCCAGCACCTTCTGCGCGGCTTTTAGTATGTCCGATTTAGGGCGCTTTAAAGCCGTACTTGAATCATCCATTTTCAGCCGTGTGTACCCAACAGACCTTGTCCGGGGCATCACTGAAATGACCTTGAGCTCACTGCAAACGCTATTTAAGAATTGCTCGGTTGAAGTCGAAGCACCTTATCTGGTCAATGATCAGATTATCTATGGCGAAGTATTCAGCATGATCGCTATAGAGAGTAATTGGTGCCGCGGCTATATGATGCTGCAGACGGAAGAAGAGCGAATGCTCAATCTGCTGCGCCGCAGCAAATCAGGTGCGGAGTCGCTAACTTTTCGCGATCTAAATAGTGTGCTGGGTGAAGCAACCAACCTTGTCTGGGGCTCATTCAAAAACCGTTACGTAGGCTTTCGCGACGATATGAGTGGCCTAACACAGACGCAGGTGCCGATCATCATCAATCACCAGCGGCGCTACATTTCTTTTGGTTCCGATGACCCTCAGCTTTGCCTCAAATATAATTTAATACCACATGAAGAGCCTACTGCAGCACCCGTCTCAGTGTTTCAACGCTTCGTATTTAACTTGTCGTGGTCGCCCGATCAGTTTTCAGAAAACCCATCGGTAGAGGCATTGGTCGACTCCGGTGAGCTGGAAATGTTTTAACCTGCCGTAAATAAATCAATAATTTATAATAAGTAACTAAGGAACTCATAATGGCTCAAATATTGGTAGTCGACGACTCAAGCACCGTTCGCAATGAAGTGTGCGACTTCCTTAAGGCAAACGGTCTTACGGTTACTGCCGCTGTTGACGGCAAAGATGGTTTGGACAAGTTGCGGGCGGATCCGGGAATCAAATTGGTTGTTTCAGACGTCAATATGCCGAATATGGATGGCTTGACTATGGCTGAGAAGATTCGTGGCGAGCTACGTAATACCACGGTTAATATAATTATGTTAACCACTGAAAATAGCCCAAGCATGAAAGAGCGCGGTAAAGCTGCTGGTATCAAAGGATGGATTGTTAAGCCCTTTAGTGGCGCCGCAGTAATTGCGACATTTAAAAAGCTGGCTGTGTAACCTTGACCATTGCGTCTTCCGTGCCTTTCTAAAAAGGTGCGGTGACGCTTAAGGTTCAGCATGTAAAAAATAAGTGAGGCATTATGAGCTCCAAGACCGAGTCGGCAGTTAAGAAAGGCATACAAATAAAAACCAAGCTGCGCCTTACCTTGGCTCTTTCATCCCTTGGCCTAGCGTTTATGTGCGCGCTGGGTATTATTGGTATGAATCGTGCGCTAACAACTATTACCTACTTGGGTGAAACCAAGCTGCAGGCTGCACTCAATGTAGGCCAAATGCAGAGTTCGTTACTCAAGCTGGGTAGTTTGAATAAAACGGTTTTAGAATATAAAGAAGTGCCCGGCGAATATCGTATGTTTGAGGGTATAAAGGCTGATCGTGATGACGTATTGCTCGACTTGCACGAAGCCTGGGATCGTTACGAGAAACTACCCAAAGAGGAAGAAGAAAAGCAGTTGTGGGCCTCACTGGTTGACAGTTCAAAACTTTGGCAAGAGGCAGATAAACAGCTGGAAGGGCCTTTGACTGAACTTTCAGCGCGCCATGATAAGGCTACTCATGAACTGCTAATGTTTCAATACGAGGGCTTCTTGCGCAACATTAAAACCGGCGAATCCTATATGACTGATGGGGTGTCGGGGCTGTATCGTTATTTGAGTGAGGCCAGTGTGAAAGCCTCTAATGATGCGATTGCAGTGGTTGAACAGTCGAAAAAAGAAATGATTGGCTTGGCTGCTGGCATTATTCTTTTCTCCTTGTTGTTCGGTATCTTGATGTCGCGCTCTATTCATAGGCCGTTGACCCGCATGATCGAAGCCATTGGTGATATCCAGAAAAATGATGACTTTAGTCGCCGTGTCGAGGTGCAAACCCACGACGAAATTGGCGTTACTATCGTTGCGTTCAACGGCATGATTGCCAAAATTGAGGCAAGCTCTGCCCAGTTGCGGCAAAAGACCAATGACATTCAAACCATGTTGCAGAATATGCCGCAGGGGATTCTTACCATCATTGATGGCGGGGTGATTCACAACGAGTACTCTGCCTACCTCGAAACCATTCTTGAGACAGACAAGATTGCGGGACGAGAAGTTATGGAGTTGTTGTTCTCTAACTCTAACTTGGGTGCCGATACACTTTCGCAGGTTGAAGCTGTGGGCGGGGCCTGTATCGGCGAAGATGCGATGAACTTCGAGTTTAACTCGCACTTAATGGTTACTGAGTTCGAGAAGACCATGGCCGATGGTCGCATTAAGAGCCTAGAGCTGAGTTGGTCGGCGATTACTGACGATAACGATATGATTGTTAGCTTGATGCTCTGTGTACGCGACGTAACAGAGTTGCGCAAGTTGGCTGCTGAAGCTGGCGAGCAGAAGCGTGAGCTGGAAATTATCGGTGAGATCTTGGCTGTTAATCAGGAAAAGTTCCACGAGTTTATTTCGGGCTCGACACAGTTTGTTGAGGAGAACAAAGAGCTCATCAAGAAAACCGATAGCCTACAAACTGAGGTTATTTCGCAACTGTTTCGCAATATGCACACCATCAAGGGCAATGCACGTACGTATGCATTGCAACATTTAACCAATGTGGTGCATGAGGCTGAGCAAACCTACGATGATCTTCGTCAATCTGCTGATTTGGAATGGAATCAAAGCGCCTTACTGACTCAGTTACAGTCAGTGGCGGATTTACTCGCAAAATACGAGAAAATCAACGAAGTTACTTTGGGTAGGAAAGGCCCTGGCCGTCGTGGCAGTGTTGAGCGCTACCTGATGGTCGATAAAGAACACATTCACGAAACATTGATGCAGCTTGAGTCAGCCAACATGTCGAGCATGCATGATTTGGTTGCGGCGCATAAAGCTGTGCGTCGCACCTTGCTTTTGCTGGGTACCGAGCACCTTGCAGAGACGTTAGGAGGGGTATTTGAATCTTTGCCATCACTGGCTGCAGAGCTGGGCAAGGAGGCACCGAATGTCACGATCGAAGAGCATGGTTATGTGGTACGTGGGCAAGTCAGTGGGTTATTGAAAAATGTGTTTATGCACTTGATTCGTAACTCGATGGATCACGGGCTAGAAACTACCGATGTACGTACGGCAAAAGGTAAATCGGCGGCGGGCAATATTAAGCTTGAATTGGGCGCAGAAGCTGATCAGTTTGTTATCCAGCTGGCTGATGATGGCAAGGGTTTGGCACTTGGCCGCATCCGCCGCATAGCACTGGAAAAAAATATGTTGCCTAACGGTGAGCAAAGCAGTGACGAGGAGGTTGCTCAGGTCATCTTTGCCGCAGGCTTCTCAACCGCAGAGGCTGTTACCGAGGTGTCGGGGCGCGGCGTTGGCATGGATGCGGTTAAAGACTTTGTTGCCCGTGAAGGCGGCAGTATCCGCTTCGAGTTTGTTGATAATGCAGTCGGAGCAGATTTCCGTCAGTTCCAAACCATCGTCAGCCTGCCTAGCAAGTTTGCGGTACATATCGACAGTTAATCGATTGGACATGAAACCGGGCAGCAACTGCTCGGTTTCATCGTTACTCATTTATTCAGCCCTGCATCTTCACTTCGCTTAATTACTGGCTGTTCAGCCACGCATCAGTAATACCAACAGCACTAAATTAAATAACAGTGAAAACAGTGCCAAGCTGCGCCAGACCTTCAACGGCTCTCGTTCCAGTAATGGTCTTGGCCGAGCATTGATGGCTTCACGCTCACCACGCTCAATGACCAGCAACCATTCTTCGGCAGTTTCGAAACGCTCTTGCGGGTTGCTTGCCACGGACCGACTCAGGCATTCATCCAGCCATATGGGCAGGTCGGGGCGATAGCGACTGGCCGCAGTCGGCATGCCAAATCGTGGGTGCTGAAAAGCTTCAATTTCACCGTAGGGATAGTGCCCGGTAAGCAAGTAGTAAAGCGTCACGCCGACCGCATAGAGGTCTTGTTGGGCGTTAGGTACTACGCCGGCAAATGCCTCCGGGGCGATATAACTCGGTGTGCCAGGCAGTGCATGGGCTTCATCGCGGGAAAGACCTGGGCAATAAGCCAAGCCGAGATCCAGCATGCGCAGTTCACCATCCTCGCTCCACAACAGGTTTTCCGGTTTGATGTCGCGGTGCAATATATTGCGCCGATGCAGCATGCCAGTCGCTCGCAACAGTCGAGGTGCCAGCTCCAGCCATTGCAGTAAGCTGAGTGGGCCTTGTTGGCTAAAGTACTCGGCGAGTGTCTGCCCGCTATATTCACGCTGCACGTAATACAGGTGTTGGCGTTGCGGTAATGGGTGGGCCTCGGGGAAGTAACGTCCAGCCACGCGTTTTAGAAACCACTCCTCTTGAAGCAAGGCGGGGCCAGCATGCTCATCACTGTGCCGGCTTTGCGGTAAGGTTTTTAGTAACCACTTGCGCTGCTGGGTATCGCTTACGCGGTAAAGGAGTGACTGGCGAGATTCAGCAACTAATCCATCGACGTGCCAACCCTCAAAGGTTTGTCCTGCGCGTAACTTCGGGGGGACTGGCCACTGGCTTAACTGTGCCAAGGTATCGGCCAAAGCGCTTTGCGGCAGGCTGTCGACTCTGACCAACATGGCGCTTGCATTGTCTTGGCTGCCGGCTAAGTGCGCGGCGCTAACGAGGGCCTGGCACGCGGCCGTTGGGTCGCTTTCATCTTGAAGAATCTGCCGTACACCGTGGTCGCCGAGTACCGACCAGATGCCATCGCAAACCAGCAAAAAACTTTCGCCTAGCTGTAGCTCACCTTCTAGATAGTCCACAACCAAATGCTGATCGAGACCCATTGCGCGCTTGAGCACATGCTGCATGCCCGATTGTTCCCATACATGCTCCTCGGTCAACCGCTCGAGTACCCCGGCATGCCAGCGATAGGCGCGGCAATCACCCACATGCGCAAGGGTAAATCGTCGGCCGCGCAGCACCAATGCGGTCAGGGTGGTTAGTAGCGGCTGTCCGCCACCGTTAGCCTGGAGCCAGCGGTTGTGGGCAATCAGTAAGCGGTCGAGCGATTGCACCACCGCCCAGGTTTCGGGGGTGGCGTAGTAGTCGAGCGCCAGTGCCTGCAAGGTGGCCCGCGCGGCCAAACCACCATCGGCGCATTGACTCACGCCATCGGCCAGGGCAAACAGGCTGCCCTTGCTGGCCGCTAATGCAGCCGTTGGGGTAACAATGCGCAGCGCATCCTGATTTTCATCCCGTGGGCCGGTGGCAGTGGCTTCACCAAAACTCAGTTGCAGGCTCATGCAGTGCTCTCACGGCAAATAACAAAAAGCCCGCGACGGCTGAACCGGCGCGGGCAACTTAGCTGCAGCGTAGGTTAAACGCGGGCAGCAGTAGATGCCGCCGAACCCCAGGTAGTTCTCCAGCGCAGCTTAACCCCATACAGGCCAACCCAAGCGAGAATACCTAGGCTGGCAAACAGCCACAGACCTAACTGGTAGTCGCCTGTTGATTGTTTTACCGCGCCCAACCCGGCAGCCAAGAGGAAACCGCCGATGCCACCAGCCATGCCGATTAAGCCGGTCATTACGCCGATTTCTTTGCTGAAGCGCTGCGGCACCAGCTGGAAGACCGCACCGTTGCCTGCGCCCAAGCACAGCATGGCAACCACAAACAGTGACAATGTGGCCACTGCGCTCGGCAGGTTAAAACCGACGGCAAAAATACTCAGCGCGGCGATGGTGTACATCACTAATAGGGTGCGGATGCCGCCAATGCGGTCGGCCAGTGCGCCGCCGAGTGGACGCATCAGGCTGCCAGCCAAGACACAGGCGGCCGTGTAGTAGCCGGCTTTAACAGCAGTGAAGCCGAACTGGTCGTGAAAATAGCCGGGCAGGGTGCTGGCCAAGCCAATAAAGCCACCAAAGGTCACGCTGTAAAAAAACATGAACCACCAGCTGTCGCGGTCACCCAGCGCCTTAAAATAGTCGCTGGCAGCTTTAACCGGAGGGCGATTAGGGGCGTTGCGGGCCATTGCGGTGAAAATCACCAAGACCAACACTAGCGGGATGAGCGCGAGGCCGAAGACGTTGTTCCAGCCGTATGCGGTGGCCAAAGCCGGGGCGAACAGTGCTGCGAGAACGGTACCGGAGTTGCCGGCGCCGGCGATGCCCATGGCTTTGCCTTGGTGCTCAGGCGGATACCACTGCGAGGCCAGTGGCAGCGATACGGCAAAGGAGGCGCCAGCGAAGCCTAAAAACACCCCGAGTAGCAGTGCTTGTTCATAGCTTTTGATACCGAAATGCCAGGCGCAGAACAGTGCGCCGATGACTATCACCTGGCCGATTAAACCGGCGGTTTTCGGCGAGGTTCGGTCGGCCAGAATGCCCATCACGAAACGCAATAAGGCGCCGGCCAATATGGGCGTGGCGACCATCATGCTGCGTTGTTGGGTGGTTAACTGCAGGGTTTCGGCGATCTGCACACCCATTGGGCCGAGAACGTACCAAACCATAAAGCTTAAATCGAAATAGAGAAAAGCTGCGAACAGCGTAGGCGCGTGGCCGGCTTTCCAGAAACTAGTAGTCATCTAACACCTCGTTGGCTCAAAAGGGTCCGGTTGGCTCTTGCTCAGCATGGTCGTGGACACGCTGAGCAAGAGTCGCCGGGGTGGTTGCCTGCTTGTGGCGGGTAACCCTGCAGCCGAAGCCGCAGTCAATTTAGAGAGTTGTAAGTAAGTCTCCGGATCACGGTCAACTTACCGCCCCAATCACTGAGGCCAAACGAAAAAAGGCGGCGCTTCAGCATCTGCGTTAAGCAGAAGTGTCGCGACGCCTTCGTCGTTATGGGTAACCGCCTTTGGTAGCCCTTAAATATGTAATAGCAAAAGCTGCGCCAACTTTCGTAAACGCCAGAAATGGCCTGCTCAGTACGGGCTAATACGCCAGTTGCGAGCTAAAAAGGGGCGAGGAGGAGAGTGCTGCTCTGAGATGGGGCGCAATATGCTTAGCTGAGCCAATTAACTTTGGCGAATTTGCTGGGGAACGCTGTCGGCATGGCTATAACGGACAGTGATTGATAGTTGAAGAATACAAAGCCCGATTTTGCCATGGCCACCAGTCTGCCGTCGGCGGGACGCGTGATGCGAAAAGTGATGTCTCCACCGTAAGCGTTAAAGTCCATCACCCCTACTTCAAACAGCAGTTGGTCACGAGCATGGGCTTCGGCTTTATAGGTGGTGGCCAGGTCGGTGACAATAATGCCGATGCCGTCGTCGGCTGTTTCGGTAATGCCAAACTCGAAGAAAAACAGCGCGCGCGCCTCGGAAATCATCGAAATCATCGA
>JBBKVZ010000423.1:0-8554 GCA_037968715.1 Pseudomonas sp. | reverse complement strand
ATCCTGTTTACCGCCTTGGTGATCGGCGTGCAGAACATCGGTATCGATGTCACCTTTCTGACCACCCTGATGATCGTCATCGTCGCCGTCGTGCTGGCCGGCGGCGTCATGGCCTTTGGCCTTGGTTCGCAAACGCTGGTGGCTAACATCATTGGCGCCCAGCACACGCGCAAGCATTGCCGGGTTGGCGAACACATGAGCATCGGCAATGTGCAAGGCACCATCAGCGAAGTCACGCAAAGCGTGATTATTCTTGATACCGAGCAAGGTCGCGTGGTGGTGCCCGCTAAGTTATTTCTGGAACAAAGCAGCACCTTGCGCGATATCGACTGATCAGGCCCAGACTTACCTCTGCGGATTGGCTGCACACCCCGCAACACAACTTGCAGGCTTGCCGCGCTGCTACCTGCGGTAAATCCAGACGGACAGGAGCACCCCATGGCAGACCGCAAGACCGACATGACCATCGCCTTTATTCATGCCCATCCGCAAGAAGCCGCCCGCGCTCTGGAACAACTCAGCACCAATGAAATTGCCGACCTAGTTAGCAGCCTGCCGGAAGCTGAGGCCGCGCAATTGCTTGGCAGCATGCTGCCGCAATACGCAGCAAGGCTCGCCGACACGCTGGCAACCGAGCTCCTGAGCAACTTGCTGGCGCAGATAAGTCCCGCCCAAGCAGTGATAATCCTGCGCCACATAGCGCCGAAGATGCGCAAGCAACTGGTCGATGACATGCCGGTGCGGGCCAAGGCCGCCTGCCTGCTGCTCCTTACGTACGCCGAAGGCACCGTGGGCGCCTGCATGCACAGCAAGGCCTTCACTCTGCCGGATGACTGCAGCGTGGCCGAGGCCTTACAACGCCTAGCCGCCGAAACCATGGTGCACGACACCGGGCCGATACATGTGGTCAACAGCCAGCGCCAGGTGCGCGGGGTCGTGCAGCTGTCGAAATTAATCGGCGCTGCCGGCGAACTGCCGCTGGCCTCATTGTGGGACGCTGCACCGTTGGCCCTGCAGGGTCAGGCCACTCTACTCTCGGTACGCGACAACTTAGTCTGGGTCAGTAACGACAGCGTTCCGGTACTCAATCGTCACCAGCAATTCGTTGGCACCCTAAGCCATGCACGACTGCGCCAGGGGATTGCCGAGCTTGCTACGAACATCCCGCAGCCCGCCGACAGTGACCCCGCCTCGGGGCTGACGGAGGTTTACGGCAGCAGCATGCTCGCCCTGCTCGAATCGCTGGGCGAAGCGACCGGACTGTGGAAGAAAAAACGCGAGGAATCCAAGCGATGAGCGCAACGTTAACCAGTCGTGTCGATCCGACGACCACCCTCAACGCCATCTTCCTGCAACAGTTTCCCAGCACTGCAGCGCGCAAGCTGGAGACCATGCCCGCCCGCGATGCGGCCGAACTGCTTGGCGAGTACCCGGCGACGACCGTAACCCCGACTTGGGCCAGACTCGCTCCCGGCGTTACCGACAAGGTTTTGCCCTATCTAGACATAGACAAGGCCATAGCCCTGCTACTGGCGATGGACTCCAGCCCTTGTGCGGCGCTACTCAGTCGCCTGACCGAGGGCAAGCGCGACACCTATCTGGAAAGCCTGCCAGCAGAAAGGGCCAAGGAGCTGCGCGAACTGCTGCAGTATCCGGCGGACACCGCCGGACGGATGATGGACACGCGGATTATTGCCTTTGACCGCGACATCACCGTGGACGCGGTGATCAAGCAGTTGCGTGCCCAGAAGGTCACTGAATTGCACCACCTGTTTCTACTGGATGATGAGCTGCACCTGTGTGGCCAAGTCGAAATTCAGCACCTAGCGCTGGCCGACGAGGAGCGCAGTTTGGCGTCCATCTCGGTACCGTTGCGCGGCTACTTTTCGCCCCTAGACCCGGAAGAAGAAGTTATCGCCACCTTCGAAAAGACCCGAGCCAGCGCCCTGCCGGTGGTGGATCTGGATTTTCGTCTGATGGGCATCATCTACCAAGATCAAGTCATGGAAGCGGTCAAAGATGACATCGCTGGCGACCTGCAAACCATGGTGGGTGTGAGCCGCGACGAACGGGCCTTGTCCAGCGGCTGGTTTGCCGTGAAAAAACGCCTGCCCTGGCTGCACATCAACCTACTCACGGCCTTTCTCGCCTCAGCCGTAGTCGGCGCCTTCGAGAGCACCATCGCGCAGTACACCGCCCTTGCTGTGCTGCTGCCAATTGCTGCGGGCCAGGCTGGTAATACCGGAGCCCAAGCACTGGCCGTCACCATGCGCGGCCTAACCCTGCGCGAAATCACCACCCGCCACTGGTTGCGAGTGATGATCAAGGAAGCCAGTGCCGGCTGCATCAACGGCATCGCGATTGCCATCACCTGCAGCATCGGCGTGTTCTGGTGGAGCCGCAGCTACGGACTGGCGCTGATCATTGCGCTGTCCATGGTCACCTCGATGATCATCGCCGGTCTGGCCGGTGCGTTGGTGCCCATGGCCTTGAAAAAACTGGGCCAGGACCCGGCCGCGTCCTCATCGATCATCCTCACCACGGTGACCGATATCGCCGGCTTCATGTCATTTCTGGGCATTGCCACCCTGTTGTCCGGCATGCTTTAGCCGCCAGCCGCTTTGCTCAACGGGCTAAATAACCCGTCCCGAGCAAGCGCGGCTTGTTTGCACGCGACGGCTTCCCGATAATGGGCGTTCTGCTACCTCTTTCGCCCAACAGCGATGCCATTCCGCCTGGAAACCGCGCATGACCGAACTCGCCCTGATCTTGGTTAGCTCCATTCTGGTCAACAATTTTGTGTTGGTGCAGTTTCTTGGCCTATGCCCCTTTATGGGGGTGTCCAAGCGCATCGAGACGGCGATTGGCCTGTCGTTGGCCACTACCTTTGTGCTGACGCTGGCGGCGATGAGCTGCTATTTGATTCAGCAGTACGTGCTCAAGCCGCTGGACCTGGAGTTTCTACGCACCATTAGTTTTATCGTGGTGATTGCCGTGGTGGTGCAGTTCACTGAGATGGTGGTGCACAAAACCAGCCCGTTGCTGTATCGGGTACTGGGAATTTTCCTGCCGCTGATCACCACTAACTGCATCGTGCTCGGCGTGGCATTGCTGAATGCCAACAAGGGCGACTTCACCTTTATTAGCGCTACCGTCAATGGCTTTGCCGCAGGTTTGGGCTTCTCCTTGGTGCTGGTGTTGTTTGCCGCCATGCGCGAACGCATCGCGATTGCCGATGTACCGCTGCCGTTTCGCGGCGCGGCCATTGGCATGATCACCGCAGGACTGATGTCACTGGCCTTTATGGGCTTTGCCGGGTTAATCAAGTTATGAGCCGCCCATGATCAAGCGAGTTGAGCAGGCATGAGCATCATCCTTAGCGCCGTATTGGCACTGCTCGCCCTGTGTTTAGTCGGTGGGGCGATTCTCGGTTACGCCGCCGTGCGCTTTCGGGTGGCCGGTGACCCACTGGCGGAGCAAATTAATGCCTTACTGCCGCAAACCCAATGCGGCCAATGCGGTTATCCGGGTTGCAAACCCTACTCCGAAGCCATTGCCGGCGGCGATGCGATCAACAAATGCCCGCCGGGTGGCGCTGCCACCATTCAGGCGCTGGCCGACTTGCTGG
This sequence comes from Pseudomonas sp., assembly GCA_037968715.1. GTDB lineage: Bacteria > Pseudomonadota > Gammaproteobacteria > Pseudomonadales > Pseudomonadaceae > Aquipseudomonas. The sequence goes on along the minus strand of JBBKVZ010000423.1, from coordinate 4,926 downwards.
ATGTGGAGGTGTTAGCGCTGGACGCCGTCGAAGGCGAGAAGCCGCAAATGGTGGCTTTTATTCGCGAAGCCGAATGCATCGGCTGCACCAAGTGCATTCAGGCCTGCCCGGTGGACGCCATCCTCGGCGCGGCCAAACAGATGCACACGGTTATCGCCTCGGAATGCACCGGCTGCGACCTGTGTGTTGAGCCCTGCCCGGTGGACTGTATCGACATGCTGGTGGTCAGCGGCAGCCTAAACACCTGGCATTGGCCGCTACCAATGGCTCCCGGACAACTGATTGCCACCGACCGTGAGCAGGCTGCATGAGTTCTTTACAGCTATGGGATATTCCCGGCGGCATTCACCCCGCTGAACATAAAGCGCAGTCTAATCAGCAGCCGATTCAGACTGCACCACTGCCAAAACGTTTAATTTTGCCGCTTAACCAACATATCGGGGCCGCCGCACAGCCCTGTGTGGCGGTGGGCGATGCGGTATTAAAAGGCCAGCTAATCGCCAGCGCCAACGGCGTGGTCAGCGTGCCGATGCATGCACCCACCTCGGGCGTCATCAGTGCCATCGGCGCGCAGCCTTACCCGCATGTTTCCGGTTTACTGGCAGACGCCATTGTCATCGACAGCGACGGTTTGGAGCAGTGGTGTGAACTGAGCCCACATGCCGACTATCAACATTTGCCGCCGGCTGAGTTGCTAGCAATTATTCGTAGCGCCGGCATCAATGGCCTGGGCGGTGCGGGGTTTCCGACAGCGGTCAAACTCACTGCGCGCACCGCGCAAAAAATCCATACGCTGATCATCAACGGCACCGAGTGTGAGCCGTATATCACTGCCGACGACCGCCTGATGCGCGAGCGCGCCACACAACTGATCAGCGGCATCGACATACTCGTGCAGCTGATTGCTCCGCAAACGGTGCTGATCGGCATTGAAGACAACAAGCCCGAAGCAATTGCCGCCGTGCAGGCCGCCATCGGCACGCGCAACTTCACCCTCAAAGCACTGCCGACTAAATATCCCTCCGGCGGAGAAAAACAATTAATCCAGATTCTCACCGGTTTGGAAGTACCCAGCGGTGGCCTGCCGGCCGACCTCGGCATGCTCTGCCAAAATGTCGGCACAGTGGTCGCCATCCATGACGCAGTGATTTGCGGCAAGCCGTTAATCTCACGCATCACCACCCTGACCGGCGCGGCCCTCAGCCAACCGATGAACGTTGAAGCGCTGCTTGGCACGCCCGTCGGTGAACTGCTGGCGTTTGCCGGCCTGCAAGAAGACAAGCTGGAACGCTTGCTGCTGGGCGGACCGATGATGGGCTTTAGCCTACCCAACCTCGCGGTGCCACTGATCAAAACCAGCAACTGCCTACTCGCCAGCACTGCCTGCGAGTTACCAGCGCCACCACCGGCGCTGCCGTGCATTCGTTGTGGAGACTGCGCCAGCGTTTGTCCGGCCAGCTTATTACCCCAGCAACTGCACTTTTTCGCCCTTGGCCAGCAGCATGATCAGCTAAAAACCCACAACCTGTTCGACTGCATCGAATGCGGCGCTTGCGCCTACGTTTGCCCCTCGAGCATCCCGCTGGTGCAGTACTACCGCAGCGCCAAGGCCGAAATCCGCGATTTGGAAAACAAGCAACTGAAGGCCGAGCAATCACGTCAGCGTTTTGAGCTGCGCCAAGAGCGTTTGCGCTGCGAGCAAGAGCACAAAGAGGCGGAGCGTAAAGCGCGCACCGAAAAAGCCGCCCGCGCCAAAGCAGCCCTCGCCGCCAGCCAAGCCAACGACCCTGCGAGTGCACTGCCAGCAGTGGCGCCGACGGGGCAGAGCGACGAACAGCAGAAGCTGAAAATGGCCGCCAGCATGGCTCAGGTCACCCTGAAAAAAGCCGAGAAACAACTGCTCCTGTATGCCGACGACAGCAGCGCGGTGAGCGAACTAACTATTCAGGTCGAGCAACTGCGCAATAACGCGCAGCTGGCGCAAAGTGCCTTAGACGCAGCGCTAGCCGCCGCACCAGCAGCCAGCCCGGCAGCCGCAAGCGGCGCAGACACCGAGCAAGCGCTGAAAAAGGCCAAGATCGAAGCAGCCATGTTGCGCGCCCAAGTGCGCAAGCTGGAGCAACTCAGCGAGCCGACTACCGAGCAGCAGCGCCAACTGCTCGAGTTGCGCAGCCAACAGCAGGCAGCCGAACAGTTACTGCTCAGCCTGCAAAGCCAGCAACCGGCCAGTGCCGAACCGCCGCCGGTCAGCCCGGCCATGCAAGCCCTGAAACAAGCCAAAATCGGCCTAGCGCTGCAACGTGCGGGCTTAAAAAAGGCCGAGCAAGCCGGCGCAACGGAGGATGCCCTGAGCGCATTACGCAGCGCCGTCACTGCTGCCGAACAGGCGTTGCATAGCGCCGAGGCGGCATCCGGCAAGCCGGCACCGGAGTTACAGCGCACCGACAAAAAACCCATCGACGAAGCCACCCGCGCCTTGAAAACCACAGTGGCGTTTGCCCGTGCCGATCTGCGCAAACTGGAGCGCGATGAGAGCAGCACGGCCGAAGCCCTGAGTGCTGCACGCAAGCGGCTAGTCACGGCCGAACAGCAACTTGCGCAACAGGTAGCGCCCTAAGCAACAGAGCCAGACATAAACAAGCGGTGCCCGCACAGGGCGCCGCGTACGCTTTGCACCGTGCCCGCCACCCTGCGATTGTTCGCGGGAAGTGCCAGTACCAATAGCAACCCAAGACCTTTACCCGGAGCGCCAATGGCCCTGCCCCGTATCACTTCACCGCATGCCACCGGCAACAATCGCACTCAGCAGGTCATGCTGCAGGTGCTGCTGGCCTTGCTGCCCGGCGTGTTGGCGCTAACCTGGCTGTTTGGCATCGGCACGTTGATCAACCTGCTCTGGGCAAGCCTGCTGGCGCTAGGCTTTGAAGCGGCCATCCTGGCCATCCGCAAGCGGCCGATAGTTTTTTATCTGCGTGACTGCAGCGCATTGGTCACTGCACTGCTGTTAGCCGTCGCATTACCGCCCTACACACCTTGGTGGCTAACGGCCGTCGCGGTGGGTTTTGCCATCCTGTTCGGCAAGCAGCTGTATGGCGGCCTTGGGCAAAATCCATTTAATCCGGCCATGCTCGGCTATGTGGTGGTGCTGATTTCTTTCCCACTACATATGACCCGCTGGCCGGCCCCGCATAGCGTCGAACTGCTGGCTGGCATTCAGCAAATTTTCGGCCTTGCGCAATTACCCGACGGCTGGAGCCAAGCCACGGCTCTCGACGTGCTCAAGATCAACAAAAGCCTGACCATGGATGAGCTGTGGGTGAAGAACCAGGCCTTCGGCAGCCTTGGCGGCAATGCGGTGGAATGGGTGAATGGTGCCTTCCTGCTGGGCGGCCTATACCTGCTGCAGAAAAAACTAATCAGCTGGCACGCCCCCGTCGGCATGCTCGGCGCGCTCGCACTGATGAGCCTGGTCTTTTGGAATGGCTCAGGCTCAGACTCCAACGGCTCGCCGCTGTTTCACCTGCTCACTGGCGCCAGCATGCTCGGCGCATTTTTTATCGTCACCGACCCGGTCTCCGGGGCCACCAGCAATCTGGGGCGGATTATCTTTGGCGCCGGCGTGGGCATTTTCGTCTACATCATCCGCACGTGGGGCGGCTACCCAGACGGCGTAGCGTTTGCCGTGCTGCTAATGAACCTAGCGGCACCGACCATCGACTACTACAGTCGCCCGCGCAGTTACGGCCATCGCAAGGCCGAACGCGGCTTTAAGCTCGGAGAATAAGCATGCAGTTGCCAGAAATAAGCCGCTCAATGCTGAAAAATAGCGCCGTACTGGGCCTATTTGCCGTGGTTACCGTCGGGCTGGTGAGCATCACCCAGCAAAGCACCGCCACGCGAATTATCGCCGCGGAGCGTGCCGCACAATCGCAACTGCTCACCCAGCTATTAACGCCCGGCAGTTTTGACAACCGCCTGCAAGACGCGCCGATTCATCTGGCCAGCGATCCACTACTTGGCAAACGCGGCGCCACCACCGCCTATGTTGCGCGCCGGCATGGCCAACCGACAGCGGTGATTCTGCCCATTACCGCGCCTGACGGTTACAGCGGCAGCATCCAGTTATTGGTGGCCATTAAAGCCAATGGCCAGCTCGCCGGCGTGCGCGTACTCAAGCACAAAGAAACTCCGGGGCTGGGCGACAAAATCGACGCGGCAAAAAGTGCCTGGATATACAGCTTCAACGGTAAGTCACTGCGCAACACCGATGAAAGCGGCTGGGCAGTGAAAAAAGATCACGGTCAGTTCGACCAATTTGCCGGCGCCACCATCACCCCGCGTGCAGTGGTTAAGGCCGTGCACCACGCCCTACAGTACTTTGACGCCCACCAGCGCGAACTACTCAGCACCGACCGTCCGCAAGACGTCGCGCCCGCCCACCAGCAGCGCCGCGAGGAGAAGCACAATGGCTAGTTATCGCGAAATCGCCAGCAACGGCCTATGGAAAAACAATCCAGGCTTGGTGCAACTGCTTGGCCTCTGCCCGCTATTGGGGGTCAGCAACTCAATGGTCAACGCCCTAGGCATGGCCATTGCCACGGCGCTGGTGCTGACCTTTTCGAATGCCGCCGTAGCGCTGATCCGCAATCAGGTCACCGATGCGGTGCGCCTGCCAGCATTTGTAATGATCATTGCCGCGCTGACCACCTGCATCGAACTGCTGATGCAAGCTTTCACCTATGAGCTGTACCAAATTCTCGGCATCTTCATTCCGCTGATCACCACCAACTGCATCATCCTTGGTCGCGCCGAAGCCTTTGCCGCAAAAAATAGCGTGCTGCATGCCAGCTTCGACGGCCTGATGATGGGCATCGGCTTTGGCCTGGTGTTATTGGCCCTCGGCACCCTGCGCGAACTGCTCGGCAC